>JAYWEG010000096.1:0-13186 GCA_043779445.1 Bacteroidota bacterium | reverse complement strand
TTTCTCTTTGGTCAACAAAAAAAACTTTTTACAAGATGGAATAACTGAATTTGAAATATTTTTATTTTCGAATTCATATCAAGAAAAATTGCCTATTGTTCTTGCAAATATTCGTGTTTGAATTTTTAAATTAATTCTGCATTAAGCCTTAATTTAATCATTTTTTATTCTAAATAAATGAACACAAAATATTCTGATTTAATAAATCAAACCTATTATTTCCCGCAAGAAGACTTTTCGCTCAACAAAGACAATCTGAAATTTCATGACATTGATTTGATGAAATTAGTTGAGCAATACGGAACACCACTAAAATTTACTTATTTACCTCAAATTACCAAAAGTATTCAACGTGCCAAAAATTGGTTTCGAAAATCGATGGAAAAAAATAAATATGCAGGTAAATATTACTATTGTTATTGCACAAAAAGTTCTCATTTTGAGTACATTATGAACGAAGCCTTCAAAAATGACATTCATATAGAAACTTCATCAGCTTTCGACGTGAACATTGTCGAAAACCTAATGAAAACTGGAAAAATTACTAAAAACACTTATGTAATTTGTAACGGATTTAAACGTGACGAATACATTTCGAATATTGCAAGATTGATAAATGGCGGACACAAAAAAACAATCCCTATTATTGATAATTACGAAGAATTAGATTTGTTAACCGCAGAAATTAAAGGAAAATTTCAAATCGGAATTCGAATTGCTGCCGAAGAAGAGCCTAAATTCGAATTTTATACCTCTAGATTGGGAATTGGTTATAGAAATATTGTACCATTTTATAAAAAACAAATTCTTGAAAATAAAGATTTGGAACTCAAAATGTTGCACTTTTTTATCAATACAGGCATTATGGATACTGCCTATTATTGGAACGAATTAGTAAAATGTATCAAAGTATATGTTTCACTCAAAAAAGAATGCGACACGTTAGATTCATTGAATATTGGTGGCGGTTTCCCGATAAAAAATTCATTAGCTTTCGAATATGATTACCAATATATGATTGACGAAATCATCAATCAAGTCAAAATTTCCTGCGAAGAGGCCGAGGTCGATGTTCCAAATATTTTTACCGAATTCGGATCATATACTGTCGGAGAAAGCGGTGGAGCGATTTACCAAATTTTGTATCAAAAACAACAAAATGATCGTGAAAAATGGAATATGATTGATTCATCCTTTATTACAACATTACCAGATACTTGGGCGATTAATAAACGATTTATTATGCTGGCAGTGAACCGCTGGAATGATACCTACGAGCGCGTATTGCTGGGTGGAATGACATGCGATAGTGACGATTATTACAACTCCGAACAAAATATGAATGCTATTTATTTGCCAAAATACAGCAAAGAAAAACCTTTGTATATTGGTTTTTTCAACACTGGCGCCTATCAAGAAACCATCGGCGGCTATGGCGGATTGCACCATTGCCTAATTCCACAACCCAAACACATTTTGATTGACAAAGACGAAAATGGATTTCTAACTACCGAACTGTTCTCGGAACAACAAACCTCTAAACAAGTTTTGGATATTTTGGGATACAAATAAAATTTTAGATTGCAGATATTAGATTTTTTTGAAGCTATATCCTGCTATTTGTTACAATCTTTTTTTCGGCGAAAAGCCTCTAAAAAGGATTTTCACTACTATCAGGGCTAGTGCAAACCAATAAATAACAATAATAATTTCAATTAGAAATTTTAATGTTCAATAATAAAATAATACTAATTTAATATAAATTACTCTGGCTCCCCTCTCCTATGGAGAGGAGCTGGGGGCGAGGAAAAACATGAAAGGACCAATATCACAATTTATCGAGAAACACTATTTGCATTTCAATGCAGCAGCACTTGTTGATGCGGCAAAAGGTTACGAAGAACATCTTTTGAACGATGGCAAAATGATGGTAACTCTTGCAGGCGCAATGAGTACCGCCGAACTCGGCAAATCATTAGCCGAAATGATTCGACAAGATAAAGTACACATTATTTCTTGCACAGGAGCCAATCTCGAAGAAGATATCATGAATCTTGTTGCACATAACTCCTACAAAAGAATTCCAAATTACAGAGATTTAACACCACAAGAGGAACGAGATTTGCTAGACAATCATTTCAATAGAGTTACCGACACATGCATTCCAGAGGAAGAAGCATTCCGACGTTTGCAACAACATTTATATGACATTTGGCATAATGCAGACTCAAAAGACGAACGATATTTTCCGCATGAATTCATGTATCAAATGCTAAATTCTGGTGTGCTAAAACAATATTACGAAATCGATCCAAAAGATTCTTGGATGATAGCCGCCGCAGAAAAAAATCTACCAATCGTAGTACCAGGTTGGGAAGATAGCACTATGGGAAATATTTTCTCATCGTATTGCATTAAAGAAGAATTCAAACCAACAACCATGAAAAGCGGTATCGAATACATGATGTGGTTGGCCAAATGGTATCCTGAGAATTGTGCTGGAAAAGGAATAGGCTTTTTTCAGGTAGGTGGCGGAATTGCCGGTGATTTTCCAATATGTGTCGTACCAATGTTGTACCAAGATATGGAAATGACAGAGGTTCCGTTTTGGAGTTATTTCTGTCAAATATCAGATTCAACCACAAGCTACGGTTCCTATTCAGGTGCAGTTCCAAACGAAAAAATCACCTGGGGAAAACTCGATATTGATACCCCAAAATTTATTGTAGAATCGGATGCAACAATAGTAGTACCATTGATTTTTGCTTACATTTTAGACATGTAAAAATAATTTGAAAAAAAATTGAATATCTTTTTTAAAATTCAAATAAAAAATTAAATTTGTATTTGTCTTAACAAAAATCACAACAAAAACGATAAAACAAGAATGAAAAGAATTATTGTTGATTATTCCAAACTGACCAACGAAATTTTAAATCTTTTGGTAGATAAATTTCCTGATGGATATGATGATTCAAATATTATTAGATTCAGAAATCACAAAGACGAAGCCATTGAGGCAGTTGAAGTTAAAACTGAAGACACAATTTATTTAGTAAAAATTAGCACAAAACTTTCTGAAAGAATGGTTAGCTACGAAGACGATGATGATATTCCAGAGGTTCCTGAAATTGATGCAAAAGCACTAAACTTAGTTGACGATGAAGATGATTCAGATGACGAAGATTATGAAATTGATATGAAAAAAGACCCAGAATCAGATAGAGACACTGATGCGGATGACGACGATGATGATTTTGATGATATTGCAGATGATGATTCTAACGACGAAGACGACGAGGATTAACAAACATAAAAATATCGAGTTTATCTCGATATTTTTTGTTATTTTACTTACTATTTAAACAAAAAAATAATGATCAAAGATGTTGTCTTAAAAGAAATTCATGAAAGTTTAGGAGCCAAAATGTTACCCTTTGCAGGATATAATATGCCTATCTTGTACGAAGGTGTAAATATTGAGCACGAAACTGTTCGAAATGCAATTGGTGTTTTTGATGTTTCTCACATGGGAGAATTTTTATTAAAAGGTGAAAATGCTTTAGAATTAGTTCAGAAGGTAACTTCTAATGATGCATCAACTTTAATTGATGGTAAAGCTCAATATTCTTGTTTACCAAATACTACTGGTGGAATTGTTGACGATTTGTTGGTATATAAAATTAGAGATAATGAATATTTATTAGTCGTAAATGCCTCAAATATTGATAAAGATTGGGAATGGATAGTTTCTCAAAACAATTTAGGTGTAGAAATGAAAAATCTTTCTGATGATTATTCCTTACTAGCAATTCAAGGCCCAAAAGCTGTTGAAGCAATGCAATCATTGACTTCAATCAATCTATCAGAAATCGAATATTATCATTTTAAGGTAGCTGATTTTGCAGGTTTTCCATCTGTAATCATATCAGCAACCGGATATACGGGATCTGGTGGATTCGAAATTTATTGTAAAAATTCAGAAGTAAAAGCCATTTGGAAAAAAGTATTTGAAGCAGGAAAATCTTTTGGAATTAAACCAATTGGTTTGGCAGCAAGAGATACTTTGCGTTTGGAAATGGGTTTTTGTCTTTATGGTAATGATATAAACGATACAACTTCTCCCCTCGAGGCAGGCTTGGGTTGGATTACTAAATTCAATAAAGAGTTTACAAATTCTGAAAATTTAAAACTTCAAAAAGAAAATGGAGTGAACCGAAAATTAGTTGCTTTCGAAATGCAAGAACGTTCGGTTCCAAGGCACGACTATGAAATTGTTGATAAAACAGGAAATACTATTGGAATTGTAACCTCTGGAACCATGTCACCATCAATGAATATAGGAATCGGTATGGGATATGTTACTATTGAAAACAGTAAAATTGATTCCGATATTTTTATCAGAATTCGTAAAAATGATGTTTTGGCAAAAGTAGTAAAGTTACCTTTTTATAAAAAATAAAATTAAATACGCATAAATAATCTAGAAATGGGAAGAGCGTTCGAGTTCAGAAAAGGAAGAAAAATGAAACGTTGGTCTGCAATGGCAAAAACGTTTACACGTATAGGAAAAGATATTGTAATGGCTGTAAAAGAAGGCGGACCAAATCCTGATGCTAATTCAAGATTGCGTGCCGTAATTCAAAATGCCAAAGCAGCCAACATGCCAAAAGATAATGTAGAGCGAGCTATAAAAAATGCAAGTAATAAAGATACAGCAAATTACAAAGAAATTCTTTTCGAAGGTTATGCACCACACGGAATCGCAATTCTAATCGAAACAGCTTCGGACAATAACAATAGAACTGTAGCAAATATCAGAAGTTACTTTAATAAATGTAACGGAACTATGGGAACACAAGGTTCAGTTGAGTTTATGTTCGATCATACTTGTAATTTTCGAATTCCAAAGGGAACATTAGATCCAGAAGAATTAGAACTCGAATTAATCGACTTTGGTGCAGAAGAAGTTTTTGAAGACGAAGATGGTATTTTAATTTACGCTCCTTTTGGTAGTTTTGGAACCATTCAAAAAGAATTAGAAACACGTAGTTTAGAAATTCTTTCGTCGGGTTTTGAACGTATTCCTCAAATTACAAAAGAACTAAACGAAGGTCAAATTGCTGATGTCGAAAAATTGATTGAAAAAATAGAAGAAGATGATGACGTGATGAATGTCTATCATACGATGCAAGAATAGTATTATAAATTTCACATTATTAAAAAGTTCAAATTTCATGAAGAGATTTGGACTTTTTTATTCCTAAACAATGTTCTACATTGTTTATTTTTTTAAATTGGTTTTTCACCGGAAACCTAGCCATAAATTGAATCGAAATTTTGGGAAGAGTTTTTATTTTATAAACTCAATTTTCTGAAAATCTTCTTCGTTTACGCTATCAAAAAAACCTTGATTGCTCATCCATTCATCACAATAAATTTTGCTCATATATCGGGAACCATGATCTGGTAGCAGTGCAATAACATTACTATTTTTATCAAATTCACCTTCATCGGCATACTGTTTTATCGCTTGAATGACCGCACCAGAGGTATATCCCAAAAACATTCCTTCGGTTTTTGTCAATTCTCTTGCCGAATGTGCACTCTCTTCGTCGGTTACTTTAATAAATTTATCAATTACTTCAAAATTAGTAGTTGATGGAATCAGATTTTTTCCTAAACCTTCAATTCTATATGGATAGATTTCGCTAGAATCGAATTGTTTGGTTTCATGAAATTTCTTTAAAACAGAACCAAAAGCATCCACACCCAGAATTCTAATGTTTGGATTTTTCTCTTTTAGATATTTTCCAACTCCAGATATTGTTCCACCTGTACCAGAACAACATACAAAATGGGTGATTTTTCCTGCCGTTTGTTCCCAAATTTCTGGACCAGTGGTTTTGTAATGCGCCTCAATATTCAATTCATTGAAATACTGATTGATATACACCGAGCCTTTATTTTCTTCGTGTAGACGTTTAGCAACACTATAATATGATCTTGGATCATCGACTGCAACTGCTGCGGGACAAACATAAACTTTTGCTCCCATGCTTCGCAACATATCGATTTTATCTTTAGACGATTTGTTACTAACTGCTAAAATACAATTGTAACCTTTTATGATTGAAATCATTGCGATGCTAAAACCTGTATTTCCAGATGTGGTTTCAACTATAGTTTGACCTTGAGTAAGAATCCCTTTGCGTTCGGCTTCTTCAATAATATGTATTGCAATTCTGTCTTTTGAGGAATGACCAGGGTTAAAAGCCTCTACTTTTGCAAAAAAATTACCTTTTAATCCAGTAGTAATTTTATTGATTCTGATGAGTGGCGTGTTCCCAATTAACTCAAGAATGTTATTATATGCTTGTATTTCTTCTTTCATATCAGAATTTAAAAAATTCAAATTTAACGAATTTTCTTTTTATTTTGTGATTTTTTCTAAATCTAGTAAAAAGGCAAACTCTTTAGCCAATTCTTTTAAGGATTCAAATCTTCCTGATGCGCCTCCGTGACCAGCATCCATATTGGTGTCTAGAAAAAGTTGGTTGTTATCTGTTTTTAAAGTTCGCAACTTTGCAACCCATTTGGCTGGTTCCCAATATTGTACTTGCGAATCGTGTAAACCAGTTGAAATGTACATATTCGGATAATTTTGCGATTTTACATTATCATACGGTGAATAAGACAACATATAATCGTAGAATTCTTTTTTGTTAGGATTGCCCCATTCGTCGTATTCGCCAGTAGTTAGAGGAATAGAATCATCGAGCATTGTGGTTACAACATCAACAAAAGCTACTTGTGCAACGATTCCGTTGTACAATTCAGGATTCATATTGGCAACTGCGCCCATCAATAAACCACCAGCAGATCCTCCTTCGGCATATAAATGTTTGGTTGAAGTATATTTTTGTTGAATTAAAAATTTAGAACAATCTATAAAATCCGTAAAAGTATTTTTCTTGGTTAATAATTTGCCTGTTTCGTACCAATTTCTACCTAAATCTTCGCCTCCGCGTATGTGTGCAATAGCAAATATAAATCCTCGATCTAACAATGAAAGTCTAGTAGATGAAAAACTACAATCCATTGAATATCCGTAACTTCCATAGGCATATTGCAATAATGGATTTAATCCATTTTTTTGTAAACTTTTTTTATATATTAATGAAATTGGAACTTTAATTCCATCTTGTGCCGTTGCCCAAATACGTTCTTCTTTGTAATTATTTTTATCAAATTTTCCACCCAAAACTTGTTGTTCTTTTTTGATTTCTTTTACTTTAGTTTTCATATTAAAATCAATAACAGAATTTGGAGTTGCCAATGATTGATAAGAATATCTCAAAATATCTGTATCGAAATCAACGTTAGAACCAGTGTAAGCTGAGTAAGTTTCTGAATCAAAAGGCAAATAATAGGCTTCTGCTCCACTCCAAGGTATTATTTTCATTTTAATCAAACCATTAAATCTTTCTTCGACAACTAAATAATCTTTAAAAATTTCAATATCTTCCAACAAAACATCTTCACGATGCGCAATGACTTCTTTCCAATTAACTTTGGAAGTCTTGTTTTCGTTGGTTTTCATTAATTTGAAATTCTCAGCTTTATCTGCATTGGTCATGATGTAAAAACTGTCTCCATAATGATTGATGCTATATTCTATGCCTCGAATTCTTTTTTGAAACATTCTGAATTTTTGGTCTGGAGTATCCGCATCAAGAATCTGATATTCAGTGGTTAATGTACTTCCAGATTCAATTGCTAAATATTTATTCGATTTAGATTTAGCAATTTCAACCGAAAAAGTTTCATCTTTTTCAAAATAAATCATTTCATCGTCTATTTGTTTTGAACCTAATTTATGTTTGAAAATTTTATCCGAACGCAAAGTCGTTTCATCTTGACTAGAATAAAAAATGGTGCGATTGTCATTTGCCCAAACTGCTGAACCGGTTACATTTTCAATCAAATCTGGAAGAATTTCGTTGGTTTCGAGGTTTTTTATTTGAATGGTGTAAATTCTTCGACCCACAATGTCAAAACTAAAAATAGCCATTTTGTTGTCTGGTGAAACACTCAAACCACCTAATTGAAAAAATGGTTTGTCTTTAGCCATTAAATTACAATCAAAAAGAATTTCTTCTTTTGCCGTGAGCGACTTTTTTTTTCTGGAATAAATAGGATAATTTTGCCCTTTTTCGAATCGGGTAATGTAGAAATAATCGTTGTAAAAATAAGGAACCGACTCATCATCTTCCTTTATTCTGGCTTTCATTTCTTCGAATAACTCTTTCTGAAAATCTTTCGTGTACGATGTCATTTCATTATAATATTCATTTTCTTTATTGAGATAATCAATAACTTCAGGATTTTCTCGATTATTCAACCAATAATAATCATCAATACGAATATTGTTGTGTTTTTTGAGCTTTTTTGAAATTATTTTGGCAATTGGAGCAATTGGTTTTTTTGACATTTTGGAGTTTTAATTAATGGAATTATTTAAAGACAATAAAAAGTTTTTATACTTAATTTACAAATCAAATTGTTTAATTTTTCTGTATAATGTTCTTTCGGAAATCCCAAGTTCCTCTGCTGCGGCTTTTCGTTTTCCTTTATTTTTTTCTAATGATTTTTTTATCATTTCGATTTCTTTTTTGTCCAATTTTAATATTTCTTCTTCCTCGTCTTCAACAGTTTCTGCAAATTGAAAAACTTCGTTTTCATCGAAAGTTTCTTCTATTTGATTTTTAAAAGTTGTATTTCTTGGGGTTTCTTCAAATGTAATTTCACTTTCTTTTTCGTTTGAACCGTAAATTTTTTGAATCAAATTAGTATTAATTTCTTGCACTTTTGCAGAACCATTTTTCATTAATTCCAAAGTCAATTTCTTCAAATCGTGTAAATCACTTTTCATGTCGAACAAAACTTTATATAATATATCTCGCTCAGTAGAAAAATCATTTTCTGATTTTTTACCAATAACCGATGGCAAATTATTTCCTTCTTTTGGTAAATAAGATAATAAAGTGTTACCAGAAATATCTCTATTGGTTTCCAAAACCGATATTTGTTCTGCCATATTTCGTAACTGACGAATGTTACCCGACCAACGATATTTCTGAAGAACTGAAACGGCAATTTCATCTAACTTGAGTGCTGGCATTTTGTATTTATGAGCAAAATCGGCTGCGAATTTCCTGAATAACAAGTGAATATCATCTTTTCTATCTCGTAATGCGGGTAAAATAATGTCAACGGTACTCAATCTATAATATAAATCTTCACGGAATTTGCCTTTATCGATAGCATCAAATAAATTGACATTGGTTGCAGCCACGATCCGAACATTAGTTTTTTGAACTTGGCTAGAACCTACTTTTATGAATTCGCCATTTTCGAGAACTCGCAATAATCTAACTTGGGTTGTCAAAGGCAATTCACCCACTTCATCAAGGAAAATAGTTCCGCCATCGGCAACTTCAAAATAACCTTCACGTGTGCCAGTTGCGCCTGTAAATGCGCCTTTTTCGTGTCCGAAAAGTTCACTGTCGATAGTTCCTTCGGGAATGGCACCACAGTTTACAGCAATATATTTTCCGTGTTTTCTGTGTGAAAGCGAATGGATTATTCTAGGAATATTTTCTTTTCCAACGCCACTTTCCCCAGCCACTAATACCGAAATATCAGTCGGAGCCACTTGTATTGCTTTTTCGATTGCGCGATTTAGTTTTGGGTCGTTCCCAATAATTTCGAATCGTTGTTTTATTGATTGTATTGTTTCCATTTGTTTATTTGCCACAGATTAAAAAGATTTTCACAGATTTAATTTTTGAATTACAAAACATATCTCTTATATTGTAGTGATTTAGTTTGAAAATTTACTAATAAGCCAATTTCCGAATCAGCAAGTTTTAAGTAATTTATAACTTGTGCTATATGTTCGTTCGAAAATTCTTTGACTGCTTTTACTTCCAAAATTATATCTTCATTAACTATAAAATCTGCATAAAATTTATGTGGTAAAATTTTGCCTTTGTATTCAATTGCAAACTCTTTTTCTCTTTCAAACAAAATGTTATTTTCTTTAAATTCAATTTCTAAAGCATCTTTATAAATTATCTCTAATAATCCTGGACCTAAATTTCTATGAACTTCCATGCAAACTCCAATGATTTTATACGTTTCTTCTTGTCTATAACCATCCATAATTACTTTAAATTTTCGCAACAAGATAAATAGATTACAAAGAGTTTAAACAATAATCTGTGAAAATCTTTTTAATCTGTGGCTGTTTTTTAATTCATTTCACTCAAACCAACAGCAATTCCCTTCAAAGTGCCACTTGTACAACTTTCGATTTTCACATTCACAAAATCACCAATTGAATAATTTTCTTTTGGGAAAACAACGGTAATACTTTGAGAATTTCTTCCAGAAAACTCCTCTTTAGATTTTTTTGAAATTTTTTCAACCAAAACTTCTACTGTTTTTCCAATAAATTCTTCACTTCGTTGCCAAGCATGTTTTTGTTGCAAATCTACAATTTCTTGCAAGCGTCTGGCTTTAGTTTCTTCGGCTACATCGTCCTCCATTTTGCGTCCCGCCAATGTTCCTGGTCGTTCGGAATAACTGTACATATAACCAAAATTATATTTTACGTACTCCATTAGTGATAACGTATCTTGATGATCTTCTTCGGTTTCGGTTGGAAAACCAGCAATCATATCTTGAGAAATAGAACAATTTGGAATTATTTTTCTGATTTTAGCAATTAAAATCATATATTCCTCGCGAGTGTGTAAACGATTCATTTCTTTGAGAATTCGATTGCTACCCGATTGAACCGGTAAATGAATGTGCTTGCAAATGTTTGGATATTTCGCTATTATGTTTAAAATACTTTCGTGCATATCCTGTGGATTCGAAGTCGAAAACCTAATTCTCATTTTTGGGAAACCAATAGCAACCATTTCAAGCAAATTATCAAAATCGATTGCAGTAGCTTTTTGCATTTCACTTGCTTTGATAAAATCTTTTTTCAAACCGCCGCCATACCACAAATAACTATCTACATTTTGTCCCAAAAGCGTAATTTCTTTAAACCCTTTATTCCGTAAATCTTGAATTTCAGTCATAATACTTTGTGGCTCACGACTTCGTTCTCGCCCACGAGTAAAAGGCACGACGCAAAACGTACACATATTATCACAACCGCGAGTTATAGAAACAAGTGCTGTGATTCCGTTGCTCATCAACCGAACTGGAGAAATATCGCCATAGGTTTCATCTTTAGATAAAATCACGTTAATAGCATCACGACCTTCCTCTACTTCTGCTAATAAATTAGGCAAATCTTTGTACGCATCTGGTCCAACAACTAGATCAACAATTTTTTCTTCTTCCAGAAATTTATCTTTTAAACGCTCTGCCATACAGCCCAAAACTCCAACCTTCATTTTTGGATTTATGCGTTTCACGGCATTATATTTCTCTAAACGTTTTCTGATAGTTTGCTCGGCTTTGTCACGAATAGAACAGGTATTGACCAAAACCAAGTCAGCTTCCTCAAGAATATTCGTAGTGTTGTAACCGTTTCCAGAAAGAATTGAAGCCACAATTTCCGAATCAGAAAAATTCATTGCACAACCATAACTTTCAATAAAAAGTTTTTTTGTATTATCTGATTTATAATCTAAAACCAGACTTTCGCCTTGTTTGCTTTCTTCGTGTTCCATAATTTTTAATCTCAAGGCAAAGATAATGCATTTTCAAGAAATATGACAAGTTGGCAGATGAAGTTTAGGAAAAAAATAATTATTTTTGTAAAAATAAATTCAAATTTTAATCTCAAATGAAAAAAATAATAGTTACCGACAAAGCACCAGCACCAATTGGACCATATAGTCAAGCAATTTTATCGGGAAACACTTTATATACATCGGGACAAATTGCATTAAATCCTGAAACTATGGAATTAGTTTTAGAAAATATTGAGTTAGAAACAAAGCAAGTTATGGAAAATATGAAAGCCGTTTTAAACGCAGCTGAGATGTCTTTTGAAAATGTTATTAAATCCACAATTTTTATAATGGATATGAATGATTTTGGCTCAATAAATAAGATATACGGTAGTTATTTTGATGAAAATTCAGCTCCAGCACGAGAAACCGTTCAAGTTGCGGGATTGCCTAAAGGAGTGAATGTTGAAATTTCTATGATAGCCGTGAATTAAATTATATTGTTTTAAATTATGTATATTTTTGGATTAAACAAAATCAAAAAGCATAATTTAGCAAAAAGATTGATATTAACATGAACGATTTAAGTAACTACAGAAAATCTTACGATAAAAATGAGCTTCTAGAACATAGTTTGCCTAAAAATCCATTAGATTTATTCGATTATTGGTTTAAAGAAGTTGAGAATTCTAATACTACAGAAGAGGTAAATGCCATGACAATTTCTACTATTGGCTTGGATGGATTTCCAAAATCTCGTGTCGTTTTGCTAAAAAATCTATCTGAACAAGGATTTGTTTTTTACACAAATTACGATTCTGAGAAAGGAAAAGCGATACTTCAAAATCCAAAAGTTTGTTTATCTTTTTTTTGGCATATTTCAGAACGACAAGTAATTATAAAAGGAATTGCAGAAAAAGTTTCGGAAGAAATATCTAAAAGCTATTTCAAATCTCGACCAATTGGTAGCCAACTTGGAGCCATTGTTTCGAATCAAAGTGAAATTATTCCTGATAGAGGTTTTCTTGAAGAAAAGCTTCAAAATTTAGAAAAACAATTTGAAAATAAAGAAATTCCAAAACCCGATTTTTGGGGAGGATTTATTGTGAAACCCATTTCGATTGAGTTTTGGCAAGGTCGACCAAACCGACTACACGATAGGATTAGATTTGAATTGCAAGAAGATGCATCGTGGAAAACAGATCGATTATCGCCCTAAAATTAAAGAAAAATGAAAAATTTAACTCTAATTAGACATGCAAAATCAGATTATCAAGGAGGATTATCCGACAAGCAACGAACAATTACTGAAACTGGAATAGAAAATTCGGTTTTAGTATTTTCAAAATTTAAAAACCAAATCCAGAATGATATTTCGATTTTTTCGAGCAATGCAACTAGGGCGATTCTAACATCAAAAGTTTTCT
>JAYWEG010000095.1:0-13189 GCA_043779445.1 Bacteroidota bacterium | reverse complement strand
TTGATTTAAAATGTGATAAAAATCACAAATTAAATTTTAAAATTTCAAACCATTTAAAAATTAAGGTTCATTAAAACCTTAATTAACTTAAGTTCTTAATGTTTAAAATAATGTGTTTTGAGTAATAAAATTTTATTTTTTAGAACTAAATCTACTCAATGTTTCTCGAGAAACACCAAGATAAGAAGCAATCAATGCTTTCGGAACTTTTTGTATTAAAACTGGATATTGTTTGACCAATTTTTCGTAACGTTCTTGAGGATTATTATTCAATAAAGTTAATAAACGTTGTTGCAAAGCAATATATCCAGCATTGGATTTTTTTCTGAAAAAATGCTCCATTTTGTGCATTTCTGAGCATAATTTTTCTCGATTAATCAAAGACAAGCACAAAACTTCGGCATCTTCAAAACAATCTACATTTATAGTAGCAGGAATTTGATTGAAGTAGGAATTATAGTCGGTAATCCACCAATTTGTGGTTGCAAATTGCATAATGTATTCTTTGCCGTCTTGGTTTAAGTAATATGATTTCAAAAAACCGCTCAACACAAAATAATCATTCGGAACCAAGTCTTTTTCCTGAAGTAGAAACTGATGTTTTTTAATCTTTTTGATCGTAAAATGCGATAAAATATACTCAAATTCCGAATCGGAAAGTGGCGTTATTTCTTGAATTTGTTGGCGAAGAATGTGCATTTATTTTTTTATGATTTACAAATATAATATTTTACCTTATTATAAACCTAAAACATTTATATTTGTGTAAATCTTACGCATTAATATAATGTCAGAAAATCAAAATATAAGAATTGCCGTCGATGCGATTGTTTTTGGCTACCAAAACAATCAATTGTATGTGCTTTTAATTCAACAAAAATTCGGAACCGAAACTTCGTACTGGGCTTTACCTGGCGGATTGGTTCAAAATCAAGAATCGCTTTTTGATGCTGTAAACCGAGAATTAAAAGAAGAAACTAATGTAGAAGTCAATTATCTCGAGCAACTTTTTACGTTTGGTGACAACCTTAATCGTGATCCAAGAAATAGAGTAATTTCGGTTGCCTATTTCGCATTGGTAGATTCATTGAAACTCGAAATCAAAGCCGATTCTGATGCCGAAAATGTGCAATGGTTTGTTGTCGATGCCATTCCAACTTTGGCATTTGACCATAATTCAATGATTGAAAATGCGGTTAATCGATTGAAAGCCAAGTTATCTTACCAACCCATTGGATTTGATTTATTGCCCAATAATTTTCTTTTTTCAGATTTAGAAAATTTGTATTGCACTATTCTCGAAAAAGAAATTGACCGCAGAAATTTCAGAAAAAAAATGCTCAGTTTCGGTATTATCGAGGAAACGAATGATTTTTCTCCAATAAAAACAGGTCGTCCAGCCAAATTATTTCAATTTAATAAATCTAAATACCAAGCATTTTTAAAAGAAGGTTTTCACTTTGAAATTAAATTTGCGTAAATTTTACACTAAATATTTTTTTATTCGAATAATTCGTTTTACATTTGCGTAATAATAACACAAAAAAAATAATTATGCTACTCAATTTAGATAAAAATTTTAGTCCGTTTGGAAACGAAAATCAAATTAATTTTCAAAGTTTTACTTTTTCTGGAGGCGAACCACATATAAAAATAGAATCGGATTTCGATGTAAACCAAATCGTTATAATAACGCATCGATTAAATTCCTTCAATGATTTAGGTTTGCTTTGCGTTGCAGTCGATGCTTTACGAAGAATGCAAGTCAAAACGATTAATCTATTTATTCCGTATTTTCCTGCAGCACGACAAGATCGTGTAATGATTCCTGGCGAACCCCTTTCAGTAAAAGTGTATGCTGATATTCTAAATGCAATGAATTTGAATAAAGTTACCGTTTTCGATGTACATTCTGAAGTTACACCCGCATTAGTTAACAATTGCGAAGTGATTCCGAATCATAAATTTATTGCCGAAGTTTTAAAAAATATTGATCAAAACATCAAACTCATTTCTCCTGATGGAGGCGCACTAAAGAAAATATATAAAGTTTCTGAATTTTTGGGTGGAATTGATGTTGTGGAATGCAGCAAAAGCCGCGATGTAAAAACTGGAAAATTATCTGGTTTCAAGGTTTATGATGACAACTTGCAAGGAATGGATTGTTTGATTGTTGACGATATTTGCGACGGCGGAGGGACATTTATTGGTTTAGCCGAAGAATTAAAAAAGAAAAACGCTGGAAAATTGTACTTGGCAGTTAGCCACGGAATTTTCAATAAAGGTTTCGAAGATTTGAAATGTTTTGATGGGATTTTTACAACGGATTCTTTTAGGGATTTTGAGAATGATGAGGTAACGCAAATAAAACTTAATGGACTTTTATCTTAACTCAGAAAACGCTGTAAATAGATTATTGCAGGAATACAACGAACACCAATCTATAGTTGTGGCTTTCGATTTTGATGATACCGTTTATGACTTTCACAAAAAAGGAAGATTATACAACGATGTTATTCAGTTATTGAAAGATTTAAAATCTATAAATTGCTACTTAATTTGCTGGACGGGGCAACAAGATTTAGAGTTTGTTTCGAATTATTTAAAAGAAAATAATATTCCGTTTGATTTAATAAACAAAAATCCACCATTCCATATATCTGTAAGTCGAAAAATTTATGCCAATGCTTATTTAGATGATCGAGCAGGTTTGAAACAAGTTTATGAAGATTTGAGTGGATTGATTAATAAAATCAAAAATATTTCAAATCCAGATCAAACAGAATTAGTTTCTAAAAAAATCCATCAATTTTGGATGTCTTGGGCAACGGAATTAATAAAATCAGAACCCAATTTATCCAAAGAAAGAATAAATCGATGGCAAAGCGAATGTTTTTTGGATTATGAAAATTTATCTGAAGAAATGAAAGAATTAGACAGAAAATTTGCAAGAGTAATTTTAGAAATATTATAATTTATGGAAACAGGAAAAACACTATTGGTAATAGGAAATGGTTTTGATTTAAGTTTAGGATTCAAAACTTCCTATAAAGATTTTTTAAAAAGCGAGCAATTCTTAAAAATTGCAGATTCAAATGAATTTTGCAAACATTTACAAGTTCAAATAGGTTTACAAAATTGGATAGATATTGAAAATGAATTAAAAATCTATTCTATAGAAATAATAAATCATGAAGAATCAAATAATCAATTTGAAAAAGAATTTATTGAAATTAGTCTTGCTTTAATGGAGTACTTATCAACCATAGATATAAAAAAGTATGATAAAAATAGTTTCGCATTTAAATTAATAGATGAAATTAAAAATAAAAACATTGAAGTAATTGATTTCAATTATACAAATTCTATTTTATCAATATTTGAAGATATTTCAAAAGAAAACCCTGTTTTTTTTAAGTCTGAAAATCAACAAAAAATTCACGGAACACTTTATGAAAAAGATATTATTTTTGGCGTTGAAGACAAGGCACAGATTAATTCCGAACATATATTTTTAAAGAAATCATTTAATAAATCATTTGGAAAATTTAATCCTTCGATTATTTTAAATAATGCAACAGAAATTATTTTCTTTGGACTTTCTATTGGTGAAACGGATCATATGTATTTCAATAATTTTTTTAATTCAATTTCTGTAAATCAATCTAATAAAAAAATTCGCTTCTATCATTTTGGAGTTCAAGATTACAAATCCTTACATAAAAATTTAGATATATTAACATACAAAAGTTTGTCAACTTTTAAAAATTTTAATTCGGTTGAATTTATTGACACTAGTATTTAATTAAACAAATAAAACATTAAAAAATATGAATCCACTACTCCTAACAGACGGCTATAAAGTCGATCACCGCAGACAATATCCAGACAATACAACATTGGTTTATTCCAACTGGACACCAAGAAAATCAAGAATTGATGGTGTAGAAGAAGTTGTTTTCTTCGGATTGCAATATTTCTTAAAAAAATACATCATTCACGATTTTGAAGAATATTTTTTCAAACGACCAAAAGCCGAAGTTGTTGCAAAATATAGCCGCAGAATCAATAATTATTTAGGCGAAAACCAAGTTGGCACCAAGCATATCGAAGATTTACACGATTTGGGTTACATTCCAATGGTTTTTAAAGCCTTGCCAGAAGGCGCAAGCGTGCCCATTCGTGTGCCAATGTTCACGATGTACAACACCAAACCAGAGTTTTTTTGGATGACCAATTATTTCGAAACTTTATTGTCAGCCGTAGTTTGGTTGCCTTGTAATTCGGCTACAATTGCCAAACAATATCGTATGGTTTTAGATAAATATGCTCAAGAAACTTCGTCAATTCCTGAATTTGTCGATTGGCAAGGTCACGATTTCTCAATGCGAGGAATGGGCGGAATCGAAGCAGCAGTAACATCGGCAGCAGGACATTTGTTGAGTTTTACAGGAACGGACACCATTCCTGCAATTGAGTTTTTCGAAGAATATTACAACGCCAATTCCGATGTAGAATTGATTGGCGGTTCAGTTGCTGCGACAGAACATTCTGTCATGTGTATGGGCACAACCGAAGGCGAATTTGAAACTTTCAAACGATTAATTTGCGAAATCTATCCAAAAGGAATCGTTTCAATCGTATCTGATACTTGGGATTTATGGAAAGTATTAACTGATTATTTGCCAAGATTAAAACAAGAAATTGTAGGTCGTGAAGGCAAAGTAGTTATTCGTCCCGATAGTGGCGATCCAGCCGATATTATTTGTGGCAACCCGAACGGAAAAACCGAACAAGAGAAAAAAGGTGTTATCGAATTGCTTTGGGATGTTTTTGGCGGAACTACGAATGCTAAAGGTTTTAAAGAATTGATTCCGCAAATAGGTGCCATTTATGGCGATAGTATCACGGTAGAAAGAGCCACAAATATTTGCGAACGCTTAAAAATGAAAGGATTTGCATCGACAAATGTAGTTTTAGGAATCGGTTCATTTACATATCAATACAACACTCGTGACACTTTTGGATTTGCAATGAAAGCAACTTATGGCGAAGTAAACGGCGAAGGAAGAGCCATTTTTAAAGATCCAATTACTGATGATGGAACCAAAAAATCGGCAAAAGGTTTAATGAAAATTGAACTCGAAAACGGAAAATATAAATTGCTAGTTCAAGTTTCTTGGGAACAAGAAAAACAAGGCGAGTTGAAAGAAGTTTTTCGTGACGGAAAATTATTAATAGACCATTCGTTGATTGATGTTAGAGCACAAGTTACTGGAAAATAAGAATTTTTATAAGCCTAAATCCTAAAAAAGTTTGTGCTTATTTTTTATAAAATCCACTTTTATCAATATATTCCCAGACTTTATAAGGCAAAAGCGGTTGTGCATTTTTACCGTTTTGGATGTTTTCACGAATAAAAGTCGATGATATTTCTACAATTGGAGCGTCAATAATATGAATTTTAGGATGATTTTTGAATTCTAAGTTTTCTAAATCGGAGGAAATGCGTGGATAAACATAAATTTCGTAATTTTCAAGAATGGTTTCATAGTTTTTCCACTTGTGAAAATTCTTGAGATTGTCTTCGCCCATAATTAGCGAAAACTCATTTTTTGAGTATTTGTCTTGCAAATGCGACAAAGTATTGATTGTATAACTGGGTTGAGGCAATTTAAACTCAAAATCAGATGGCTTAATTTTTGGATAATTTTCGGTTGCTAAATGCACCATTTCTAATCGATGCGCATCGCTGAGCAAAGTGCTTTTTTCCTTCAAAGGATTGTGCGGTGTGACCATCATCCATATTTGATCCAAGTCAGAATGCTCTGCCAAATGATTGGCAATTATTAGATGTCCAACATGAATTGGGTTGAATGTTCCGAAATATAAGCCTATTTTCATTATTCTAGAAACTTAATTAATCCTTCAAAAAATCCTTAACCAATTCATATGCATCATTTTTGGCAACATCCAAATCATAATTTTTGATGATTTTGTCGAATTGTGGTGCTGTTGCTAGTTCGATTGATGCTTTTGCAATGCGCATGTTTATCTTATCATCACTTTCGGTAGAGCGTTTTTTGAGGCGAATTTTGAGTTCATCAATGCTTGGTGGTTTAACGAAAACCGCTAATGTTTCTTGTGGAAATTTCGATTTTATTCGCAACCCTCCAGCGACATCAATATCAAAAATTACGTTTTTACCCACTGCCCAAATACGTTCAACTTCTGATTTAAGTGTTCCATAAAAATTATCTCGATACACTTCTTCCCATTCCAAAAAATCCTCGGCTTTAATGTGCTGCTTAAAATCATGAGTTGATATGAAATAATAATCTTTTCCATTAACTTCTTCGCCACGAGGTGCGCGTGAGGCTGCTGAAATCGAAAATTCTAAATTCAATTCGTCAATGCCTAACAAATGTCTAACTATGGTTGTTTTTCCTGAACCTGATGGCGCTGAGAATACTATTAATTTTCCTTTTTTCACTTTAAAAGTCTATTTGATTTACTTTATTTTCTAAAAATTCTAAAGCACATTCAAAACCTGTTCTTTAATTTTTTCCAATTCATCTTTCATCATTACGACCAATTTCTGCATTCCAGCGTGATTGGATTTTGATCCTAAAGTATTGATTTCTCGACCCATTTCTTGAGTTATAAATCCTAGTTTACGACCATTGGCTTCGTTGCCTTTTATGGTTTCCAAAAAATAATCCAAATGATTGGTTAGTCTGACTCGTTCCTCGGTTACATCTAGTTTTTCGAGATAATAAATCAGTTCTTGCTCAAAACGATTTTCATCAACATTTACTTTCAATTCGGCAATTGCGGTTTGTAATTTATCTTTAATATTCTGAATTCGTTCAGGATCAAGTGCTATGGCTTCTGACAAATATTGTCGAATATTTGATATACGTAAATTGAATTCTTTTTCTAATGAAAGTCCTTCCGCTTGACGGAAATTCAATAGGTTGTCTAACGCTTCACGAATAACTTTTTGAATATCTGCCCAATCGTTTTGGTCAATTTCTTCACGTTCGACTTTCATTGCATCAGGCATTCTGACTGCCATTTTCATCAATTCGGTTTCATCGGCACTGGCATAAACTTCACGAAGTTGCGCCATGTAGGCTTTGATAATAGGAACATTGACTTTGGTCGATGTTTGCTCGGAAGTGCTTTCTAGAAAAACCGAAAAATCTATTTTTCCGCGTTCTAGTTTAGAAGCAATTTCGTTGCGAACACCTAATTCCATTTCTCTGTAAGTTGTTGGTAATCTGGTGTTTAAATCTAAACCTTTGCTGTTGAGCGATTTTACTTCGACATTTATTTTTTTGGTTTCGAGTTGCAAAGTCGCTTTTCCGAAACCAGTCATGGATTGTATCATATGTTTTTATAAAAATTCAAAGATAATAAAAAGTAATTAGTTTTCAGTTTTCAGTCTCGGTCTCAGTTTTTTGCTCAACAGAAAACAGCGACTGCGAACTTTTTTGAGTTACCAGATAAACACCACCAAATATAAAAATTGCCGATGCAACTTTCACAAAACTCAATTCGTCTTTTCCGACACTAATGGCAAAAATTGTTGCGAAAACAGGTTGCAAATAAATAAAAACGGCAACCGTTGTTGGTTTTAATTCTCGCATGGAAAGCAAGTTTAATAAATAGGTAAAAAAAGTAGAAAACAAAACTACAAAACCTATTTTCCAATACATTTCGTTTGGGATAATTTGCCAATTTATAGTTTGAAACTCATGAAAACCAAAAGGTAAAACCATCAAAAAACCAAACAAGTAAATCCATTTTACAAACGAAAAGGCATTGTATTTTTCCATTAATTTTCTAACGGTAATCAAATAGAATCCATAGGAAACCGCATTTACAAAAACCAGAAAATTTCCTAAACTTGCATGGGTTGTATTACCAACCGATTTGCCATAAAGAATTAAAAAAGCAGTTCCGATTAATCCTAAAACAATACCGAAAACTTTGCGACTTTGCATTCGTTCCTTCATAATTATCGAAGAAAGAATGAGTACAATTATTGGCGTAGAAACCATAATTACCGATGCCGAAATGGGCGAAGTGTAGCTTAATCCTTTAAAAAAAGTGAGCATATTCAGAGCAACTCCAAAAAAAGCACAAGCAATAATTCTCGGAAAATCTTGTTTTTGAATTTTCTCAGCTTTGAAAAAAAAGGAAACGATCCAAAATAAAATAGTTGATCCAAAAACCCGCAAAACGATGAATCCGTAGGCGTTTATGTAGGTTGGCATAACGTCTTTTGCAACCGTAAAAGTTAATCCATAAATTAAAGAAACAATTGTTGCACCCATCAAGGCGAAATTTCTTTTAGACATTTTCGAATGCTTTGTAAACCTGCAACATATTTTGCTGCGTGTTTCCGATGTAAATTTTGTTGTTGATAATAAAAACTGGTCGGCTTAAAAACGTGTAATGTTCCAGAATATACTTTTTATAATCTTCTTCGGTCAACGATTTATTTTTTAAATCCATCGATTTATACAATTGTGCTTTTTTGCTAAAAAGCGCTTCGTAACTTCCAGAAAGCTCACGCATTTTTTCTAATTGAGAAACTGAAATTGGCTCTTGTTTGATGTCGTGAAAAGCCATATCAATTGCTTTTGGCAACGATTTGATGATTTTTCGGCACGTGTCGCACGAAGCGAGGTAAAATATTTTGTTCATGTTGCAAAGTAACTTTATTTTGAGTTTCTATAGAATGAATTGACTAAAAATTTTATTTAAAAAACGAATTGTTTAAAATTTTCGAAAACATATAATTGATGCAATTATTATTTAAATTAGGAGTTTAATATTCAACAAAAGTTAAACTCATTTAAACTCATTATAAATTATTAAAAAAACGTTGTAGTTTTTTGCAAATTACTGTATTTTTGTAAAATTATTTTTAAAAATTTTCAAAAAAAAATTATGGCAGATTCTACTCTATTGAAATCATCCATTGCGAAAAAAGTAGCAATGGCGCTTTCGGGACTTTTTTTAATTCTGTTCTTAACACAACATTGTTTCATTAATACTACATCGCTTTTTGGACCAGACACTTTCAATAGTATTTCACACTTTATGGGAAATAATCCTGTAGTACAATACATTATTCAACCTGTCTTAATTATAGGAGTTGTTTTTCACTTTATAATGGGTTTTGTCCTTGATTATAAAAATCGTTCTTCTCGTCCTGTAAGTTATGCGAATTATAACGGTGGCGCTAATGCCAGTTGGATGTCCCGCAATATGATTATTACGGGTTCGGTCGTTCTCGCATTTATTGGATTACATTTTTACGATTTTTGGTTTCCAGAAATGATATATAAATATGTAGATGTAAATCCATTGGTCGAAAACAGATATTATAATGAATTAATTCATAAATTCGAAAGTCTACCAAGAACTATCATTTATTGTGTAGCGTTTGTTTTGCTAGCATTACACTTGTGGCATGGATTTAATTCCTCGTTTCAATCAGTAGGCTTCAATAACAAATACTCAAAAGCATTAAAAACATTTGCAAAAGCATTTTCGGTGATTGTACCATTATTGTTTGTGGTTATCGCATTAGTTCATCATTTTAATAATTAAATTAATATGGCATTAGATTCAAAAATTCCAAGTGGAGCCATTTCAGACAAATGGACCAATTACAAAGATCATATCAATCTGGTCAATCCAGCCAACAAGCGTAATTTAGACATTATAGTTGTAGGTACAGGACTTGCAGGAGGATCCGCAGCAGCAACTTTAGCAGAATTGGGATATAACGTAAAAACTTTTTGCTTTCAAGATTCGCCTCGTCGTGCCCATTCAATTGCTGCACAAGGCGGAATCAACGCCGCAAAAAACTATCAAGGCGATGGTGATTCAACTTTCCGATTGTTTTATGATACCGTAAAAGGTGGCGATTATCGTGCCCGCGAAGCCAATGTGCATCGTTTGGCAGAAGTTTCGACTAATATTATCGACCAGTGTGTGGCGCAAGGTGTACCATTTGCTAGAGAATATGGCGGACTTTTAGATAATCGTTCGTTTGGTGGAACTCTAGTTTCAAGAACTTTTTATGCCAAAGGTCAAACTGGACAACAATTGTTACTTGGAGCCTATTCAGCAATGAACCGCCAAATTGGTCGCGGAAAAATAAAATCGCACAACCGTCACGAAATGCTAGATTTAGTAATCGTAAACGGAAAAGCAAGAGGCATTATTGCCCGTGATATGATTACTGGAAAAATCGAACGTCACTCGGCACACGCTGTAGTTATTGCGTCTGGAGGATATGGAAACGTATTTTTCTTATCAACAAACGCCATGGGAAGCAATGTAACTGCAGCTTGGAAAATCCACAAACGTGGTGCGTTTTTCGCAAATCCTTGCTATACGCAAATTCACCCAACTTGTATACCGGTTTCGGGCGATCACCAAGCAAAACTGACGTTAATGTCAGAATCTTTGCGAAATGACGGTCGAATTTGGGTTCCTGCAAAAGCAGAAGATGCACTAGCCATTCGTGAAGGAAAATTAAAACCAACACAATTAAAGGAAGAAGATAGAGATTATTTTTTAGAAAGAAGGTATCCAGCATTTGGTAACTTAGTGCCAAGAGATATTGCATCTCGTGCAGCCAAAGAACGTTGCGATGCAGGTTTTGGAATCAATAAAACGGGCGAAGCGGTTTATTTAGATTTCGAAGCAGCCATTATTCGTTATGGAATTGATCAAGCAAATTTGAAACATCAAGATGCGGATGATTTGAATCTTGTAAAAAAATTAGGAACAGAAGTTGTTGCCAACAAATATGGTAACTTGTTTCAAATGTATGAGAAAATTGTCGACGAAAATCCATATACTACACCGATGATGATTTATCCAGCCGTGCATTACACCATGGGTGGCACTTGGGTTGATTATAATTTGCAAACTACAATTCCAGGTTGTTTCTCAATCGGAGAATCTAACTTTTCTGATCACGGAGCCAATAGATTAGGCGCATCAGCATTAATGCAAGGATTAGCGGATGGCTATTTTGTTTTGCCTTATACTATCGGAGATTATTTGGCACCAGATATTAAAATGGGACCAATATCAACCGATTCTCCAGAGTTTGATGCTGCCGAAGCCAATGTAAATGCTCAAATTGATGCGTTAATGAATAACGGCGGAACCAAACCAGCAGATTATTTCCATAAGAAATTAGGAAAAATTATGTGGAACCAAGTCGGAATGGCAAGAAACGAAGCAGGATTGAAAGCTGCCATGAAAGAAATTGCCGAAATTCGTGAAGATTTCTACAAAGATGTTCGTATTCCTGGAACTCGTGACAGTTTTAATCCAGAATTGGCAAAAGCAATGCGGGTAGCCGATTTCTTGGAACTTGGAGAGCTTTTCGCAAAAGATGCTTTGCATAGAAACGAATCTTGCGGTGGACATTTCCGTGAAGAATATCAAACTCCAGACGGAGAAGCACAACGTGACGACGAAAATTTCGCCTATGTTGCTGCATGGGAATACACAGGAAAACCATCGAATGCTGTTTTACATAAAGAAGAATTGAAATTTGAGAATGTGAAGTTGGTGCAAAGAAGTTATAAATAAAATTGTCTAAAGACAAATGTCTTAATTTTAAACGAACTTAAGACTTTTGACTTTCTGACTTTCAAACCATATAGAATGAAACTAAACCTAAAAATATGGCGTCAAGAAAACGCTAAAGCCGCCGGAAAAATGGTCGATTATCAAGTGGATCAAATTGAACCTGATATGTCTTTCTTGGAAATGTTGGATATTTTAAACGACCAATTAATCGAAAAAGGCACTGATACCATTGCTTTTGACCACGATTGTCGCGAAGGAATTTGTGGCATGTGTTCGTTGTTTATAAACGGAGAAGCACATGGCCCAGACCGATTGGTTACAACTTGCCAATTGCATATGCGGAAGTTCAAAGATGGCGATACAATTACAATCGAACCTTTTAGAGCAAAAGCATTTCCAGTGATTAAAGATTTGGTTGTAGATCGTAGTGCTTTCGACAGAATTCAACAATCTGGAGGGTTTATTTCGGTGAACACATCTGGAAACACAATCGATGCCAACACAATTCCGATAGACAAACACGATGCTGACCGTGCCTTTGATGCTGCAACTTGCATTGGATGTGGTGCTTGCGTTGCGACATGCAAAAATGCCTCGGCAATGTTGTTCGTTTCTGCAAAAGTTTCGCAATTTGCATTGTTACCACAAGGAAAAGTCGAAGCAACTGATAGAGTTCTAAACATGGTTGCCCAAATGGACGCCGAAGGTTTCGGAAATTGTACCAATACTGGTGCTTGCGAAGTTGAGTGTCCAAAGGGAATTTCGCTAGATTATATTGCTCAAATGAATAGAGAATATTTATCAGCAAGTTTATAAAAAGTATTATTGAAAAATTAAAAACGCAATTAGATAACTAATCTGATTGCGTTTTTTTATAACAAGTTTTAAAATAAATATAATAAAAATATTCCGCAATTTTTATCAATAACTAAAAATTTAAAGAAATACCAACACCATTTGAATTAGCAATAAAAGAAGTTGATTCTACAAAGGTTGTTTTCTTTTGAGTTATTATTTCTTGATTCATTAATTCAACTGCTTTTCTTATTATTTTTGAAAATCCGATTTTAATTGGGATGGCAGAAACAATCAAAATTCCTCCAAGAATGTATCCACCAATTGAACTTCTTTCAGTTTGGTAGCTTCCATTTGAATTAGATGACCTATTATCTGTTAAAAGATCTAAAGATAATTTTGTTGTTAAAGTTGCAATTCCTCCATATAGTAAAACATTCCCAATCGTTTTTTTGTTTCGACCAGCATCATAAAGATCTATTATTTGTTGGTTTTGATTAAATTGCGCTCTTAAATCATCTGGAGAAATTTTTATTCCATTTTGCAAAACCGTACCGCCATTTTTGAATGTAAAAATTTCTTGAGAAAAAGAAAATAAAGGAATTATTAGAAATAAATAATAAACGCTTTTCATAATATAATTAAGATTTGATTTCAAAAATTTAGTTAAAACAAAAATCCGAATATTTCTATTCGGATTTCGTGGTACCTCCAGGGTTCGAACCAGGGACACATGGATTTTCAGTCCATTGCTCTACCA
>JAYWEG010000094.1:0-5234 GCA_043779445.1 Bacteroidota bacterium | reverse complement strand
GATCTTAAAACCAAAGCAAATACCTATGGAATAAACGGTAATGCAGAGTATAGTTATGTCAATAATCAAGAAATAAAAGAGGGTTTTCGAGGGTTTATAGAATTCAATAAAACTTCTGGAAAACATCGTTTTGGTTTTGGTTCTGATTTATTATCCAAAAATTTTGATATCAACGATTTAGGAATTGTTTTCCAAACTAATTATTATACTGGTTATGGAAATTTCAGTTATCGGATTTTGCAACCCACAAAAACGTTTAATAGTTTTTCTATTCGTACCAATTTATATACAGAATTCAATAAAGAAACGGATAAACCACAAGCAAATAGCTTAAATGTAAATGTAAATATTTCGGATAAAGGCAATAATTATTTTGGAATGGGCATCAACGGAAGTCCGTTTGAAGTATATGATTATTACAGCCCACGAACTGAAGGAAGATTTGTGATTCAACCAAGACAAATTGGTGGTTGGTTTTTTGTATCCACAAATTTCAACAAAAAATTCGCATTCGATTTCAATCCATATTTTACACTAACAAGTCAAAAATCTCGAAGCAGTTTTGGTGTTTCATTTGAACCTAGATACCGATTCAGCGATAAATTTTCATTAATTTATAGATTCAATTATAATCAAGACAAAAACGAAAAAGGCTACACGACTGACATTGGCAATGATATTATTTTTGCACGACGAGACAACATTCAATTCTCCAATTCAATCTCTAGCAAATATTCTATAAATAGTCAGATGAATGTCAATCTTTTAGTTCGTCATTATTGGTCCTATTCTGAGAATTTTAACTTCTATTCACTCAATGATAACGGTCGATTCAGCGATTATTTTTTGCCTGTTTCTAACCAAAACCAAGATTTTAGCACTTGGAATTTTGATTTGACTTATGTTTGGTGGTTCGCTCCAGGAAGTCAAGTATCTGTTCTATACCGCAATAATTCATCCAATTTTTCAAATGATATAAACAAAAACGGAAGTCTAAACCTCGAAAATTTACTAAATAACAAAGTGCTAAGCAATACTTTTTCAATCAGTCTTAGATATTTTATTGATTACAACCAAGCCAAACATTGGTTTTAATTTCGTATTTTTGAAGCTATTTCCTGCTGTCCACTATATCTTTTGTTTTTTTGGTTGCTTCGTGCCTCGCAAAATCAAAAACAAAAGGTAATTGCGAAAGCAATTTATCCATCAGGGCTAAAAATAGTAAAAATGAACAAAAAAGTAATCCTCATGATTCTCGACGGTTGGGGAAAATCGCCCGACCCGAAAGTTTCTGCCATAGACCACGCCAATATTCCATTCATTAATTCTCTTTACAAAAACTATTCAAGCGCACACCTACGCACCGATGGTCTCAATGTTGGTTTACCCGAAGGACAAATGGGAAATTCCGAAGTCGGACACATGAACCTTGGCGCAGGAAGAATTGTATATCAAGATTTAGCCAAAATAAATCTAGCCGTTCAAAACAATACTTTAAAAGACGAAAAAGTTTTAATCGATGCGTTTCAATATGCCAAAGACAAAAATGTAAAGGTGCATTTTCTTGGGCTGCTTTCCGATGGTGGCGTTCATTCTCACACCTCGCACCTACGAAGTTTGATAGATGCCGCAGAGGAATTTGGACTCCAAAAAGTTTTCGTTCATGCCTTTACAGATGGTCGCGATGTAGATCCAAAATCTGGAACTTTATATCTCGAAGATTTATGGAATTACATCTACAAAAAAAATACAAAAATAGCATCAGTCATTGGTCGATATTACGCAATGGATCGCGACAAACGTTGGGAACGCATTAAATTAGCCTACGATTTATTGGTTCACGGAACGGGGCAACAATCGAAAGATGCCGTTTTGAGTTTACTCGATTCGTATAAACATAACATTACCGATGAGTTTATTGAACCGATAATAATAGTTGATAAAAACAACGAACCCATTGCAACCATTCAGGAAAACGATGTGGTAATTTTCTTTAATTTTAGAACCGATCGTGGGCGTGAACTCACTGAAACTTTATCGCAAAAGGATTTTCTAGAGCAAAACATGAAAAAATTAAACCTTTATTATGTTACGTTAACCAATTACGACGAAACCTATCAAAACGTAAAAGTCATTTACAACAAAGATAACATAACCGAAACTCTTGGGGAAATTCTTGAAAAAGCTGGGAAAAAACAAATTCGAATTGCCGAAACCGAAAAATATCCGCATGTTACTTTCTTCTTTTCTGGTGGACGAGAATTGCCTTTTATTGGCGAAAACCGAATCCTAAAAAATTCTCCAAAAGTTGCTACCTACGATTTACAGCCCGAAATGTCCGCCTTTGAACTCGCGGACGCATTAGTTCCTGAACTCGAAAAAGGCGAAGTCGATTTTGTGTGTCTCAATTTTGCCAATGGCGATATGGTTGGTCATACAGGAATTATGGAAGCAGCAATAAAGGCTTGCGAGGCAGTAGATCAATGTGTCGAAAAAGTAATTACAACGGCTTTAGCTAATAATTATACTACAATTGTAATTGCCGATCATGGCAATTGCGAAACCATGATCAATCCCGATGGTTCGCCAAATACGGCTCACACAACCAATCCAGTTCCAATAATTCTAGTCGACAAAGAACTAAAAACAATTCACGATGGTGTTTTGGGCGACATTGCTCCTACTATTCTCGAGTTGATGGGAATTCAAAAACCAGATGTGATGACTGGAAATTCGTTGTTATAAATTTACTATTTTTATAACATGAGTTCCACAAATCAAAACGAATTTTAAAATTTTTACACTACAATTTGTGGAATTTGTAGTTTGTTTTTTTAATAAATAAAAGTTAAATTTTCATTATTAATAGTAATACTATTGTTTTTGAAAATTAAACAACTATATTTGTGTAATAAAACTAAAAATTATGAAAAACATAAACAGATTATCAGTCATTTTGAGTTTGTTCTTTTTTCAGTTTTCAATTGGTCAAGTAGATTTGGTCACAACAAAAGCACAAAAAGAATTTACAAGCATAGAAGATGCTTTGAAAATGCCAGAGAAGGTTTTTCGATTAAATTTGAGTAACCAAAATCTAAATTTAAAACCAGACGTGTGGTCAAAATTCATAAACCTTAAATATTTAAATCTTAGTAATGATCATCTAAAAAGCATCCCAAACGAAATAATTTCTCTTAAAAATCTAGAAGTTTTAGATTTGAGTGGAAATGATTTCGAAATGCTTCCAAGTGATTTTTACAAGTTATCAAATCTTCAAGAACTTTATTTAAATAATGAAAAATACCTCAAAATCAAAGACAATATTGATGTTTTAAGTAAATTACCTAACCTAAAATCGTTACATCTGGAAAATGATAATCTAAAAAAAATACCTAATAACATTTCTAATCTAAAAAGTTTAGAATCATTGTATTTGAATCATAACAGACTCAAAGAAATCCCAAAACAAATAAAAGGCTTGGACCATTTACAATATCTTGATTTAAACGATAATCAAATAAAAACAATTCTAATGCAACCTAACAATATCAATTTTGGATTCAAGATTCACTATTAAAGAATAATATTTATATTTTTATATAAATCGAAATACGAATACATGAATTATAGATTAAAATGGAAATACTTTCACATCATTATCTTTTTAGTAAATACTGCAAATGCGCAAAACAATCTAGGATCTTGGAATATTTTAAATGTAAATTTAAAAGTAAATGAAAAGTGGAATATTTTTATGGAAACACAGCTGCGAAGTTTGTCTTTTTATGATGAGTTTCATTATTATGAAATAAAAACTGGCGGGACATACAAAATAAACAAATTATTTTCGACAACATCAGGTTTTGGTTCATACAACACATTCAGCGAAGGAGGAAATTTTAGAAGCCCAATCCAAAACAAGGAAATTAGAACTTGGATACAATTTAATATGAAACAATTATTAGGGATCATAAATATTGAACATCGATACAGAGCCGAGCAACGATTTACCAATAATGGATATAAAAATCGTTTTCGATACAGGTTAGGAACTATAATTCCGATTAACAATCCTGTTGTGAAAGAAAAAACGTTTTACCTGAACGTTTGGAATGAATTGTTTTTTACAAATAAAGAGCCTTTTTTCGAAAGAAATAGGTTGCTAGTTGGCTTTGGGTACGAATTCAATAAAAAAATAGCCATTCAAACCGGTTACATTTATCAATTTGATTACAAAATTAATGATGAAATCGGAAGAGATTTTCTTAATATTGCTTTTTTATACAATTTTGATTTGTCAAAAGAATCTAAAGATTTTGTCCCATCACCAAACGATTAAATCCCAAAATTATGCAAAGCCTTTTAGCCAATATAAAAATCCAAGTTAACGAAAAAATCTATGTCAAAGATCCCGAAACATCGACATTAGGAAAAAAAATTATACAATTTAGTATTTTACTTATTGATGAAATTGGGTTTGATAATTTTACTTTCAAAAAACTTGGGGAACAAATTGGTTCTAACGAAAGTTCTATATACAGATATTTCGAAAATAAACATAAATTGCTAGTTTATTTATCATCATGGTATTGGACTTGGTTAGAGTATAAATTAGTTTTTGCAACTTCAAACATTGAAAATCCTCTCGATAAACTCAAAAAAGCAATTATTATAGTTACACAAAAAATTGAAGATGATTTGAATACATCACATGTTAACGAAGCCATTCTGAACAAAATAATTATTACTGAATTCACCAAAACATTACACACAAAAGAAATAGATGACGAAAATAGAGAAGGTTATTTTTTGATTTACAAAAGCGTTATAAACCGGATAGTAATAATGATAAATGAAGTAAATTCTGAATATAAATTTGCGAAAAGTTTGGCTTCAACAGTTGTAGAAAGCAGTTTGCATCAGCATTTTTTAAGCAAACATCTAAAATCTATAACCAATTGCAACGAAACAATTTATCCCAGTCATTTTTATGTCGATTTGATTGAAAAAAAATTACTGCCTAATAACTAAGATTTTTAATTTTTAATTCTAAATTTTTAATTCACAAAGATGTCACCATTAAAACGATTTTACGATTTACTTAAATTAGACAAAAAAGATGTGTCTCAAATATTCTTTTATGCCATTTTTGCTGGTTTAGTTAGTTTGTCACTTCCACTTGGTATTCAAGCAATTATCAATTTTATTCAAGCCGGAAAAGTTAGTGTTTCTTG
>JAYWEG010000093.1:0-2081 GCA_043779445.1 Bacteroidota bacterium | reverse complement strand
GTATCGCTAATCTTGATTTTAGTACAAATACTTAAAATTTGTGTAAATGCACCTTTTGTAATAAGTATGTTTTCAATTTCATTATTTATGGCAATACTTAATCTCTTTCTGATAAAATCATACGGCACTTCGCCAATTTTTTTTGGACTTAATTTTGTTACAATTTTTAACTGTTTCAACGCATCATCAATTGGGTTTGCATAACCCGTTTCGAAAGTGGCATTCCAAAAAGCCAATTGTTTGGCATATTCATTTTCTTGTCCAAAACCATCAACTATGCTAGAGATTTGAATAATTCCATCGGTAATGGTACCCGTTTTATCGGTACACAATAAATTTACTTCGCCTAAATTTTGAATAGAAGTCAACTTTTTCACGATTACTTTCTTTTCCAACATTCTTTTTGCCCCAGCACTCATAGCAATAGTTGCAATTGCTGGCAATAATTCTGGTGCCATTCCAACCGCCAATGCTAAAGCAAAAAGTGCAGATTCGATGGCGCTTTTATGATTTATTAAGTTTATTATCAAAATAGATATGGATAATACCAATGTTATTTTCATCAAAAAATAGCCGAAATCTTTGATGCCTTTTTCAAAAGTTGTTTCAAATTTTTGGTTTGCACTTTGGGCAATATTTCCAAATATAGTATCATTTCCTGTTGCAATCACTAGTGCTTTTGCAGATCCACTAACTATATTTGTTCCTTCAAATAGACAATTTGTTCGTTTAGATAATTCTGTTTTTTCGTCTAAAACTCCTATACTTTTTAATGTAGGATACGATTCGCCTGTTAAACTAGCCTCGTTTACAAACAATTCATTTGCATCTATAAGTAAGCAATCGGCGGGAATCATATCGCCTGCTTTGAAAGCCAATACATCGCCAACAACTACTTTTTTAGATTGTATTTCGACTATTTTTCCATCTCTAAAAACATTGCTTTTTAATGAAATTAATGATTGCAATTTTTCAACAATTTTGCTTGCATTTCGTTCTTGAAAAAAACTTAATAAACCAGTAGAAAGCACAATAAAAAGTATAATAACCACATCGGAAGTGTCGCCAAGAAAAGCCGAAAGCAATACCGCACCAATTAGTAAAAGCATGAGTGGACTTTTGAATTGACCAAAAAAAAGTTTCAAATCTTTTACAAGTGAACTATCACTTTTTTTATGATTATCTGATTTTAAGTAGAGATCATCTGCCACTTTTTGTGATAATCCGTTTGGAGAACTATTTAATTTTTGAAACCAATAATCGGAATCAAATTGCCAAAAAAAATTATTTTTTATTTCAGTTTCCATAATTATTGTATTTTTTATAAAATTTACATCGTTTTTTGCGTCGCTGTTGGAATTTCAACTCTAGCAATATCTGTTGGGGCAATAATTCCTGAGTACATTTTGGCGTAAGCCGCAGTAAATTCTGCTCCAAAAAATAATATCATTGATGAATAGGAAACCCAAAGCAAAATCAGAATTATAGAACCCGCAGCACCATAAGCCGAGGCTGGATTGGCTGCTCCGAAGTAATATGCCAATCCCATTTTGCCAATTGTGAATAATAATCCTGTTACTAATGAACCTAGCCAAACGTGTTTCCACTCGATTTGAGCATCGGGCAAAATTTTAAAAATCATAGCAAATAAGGCAGAAATGACTATGAGCGAAATGATAAAATTCAATATTCCATATAGCGTCATCATTACTGGAGAACTCTCGAATTGAATAAAATTGCTAACAGCAACCAATGCTGTTGAGATCACTAACGAAATGGTCAATAAAAATGCTATCGCCAATATTAATCCAAATGAAAACAGTCGTGCTTTTATGACAAGCCAAACGCCGTTTTGAGGTTTTACTTTTACATTCCAAATGAGGTTTAATGTTTTTTGAAGTTCTACAAAAACACCTGTTGCACCCAATAATAAAATGCTAGCGCCAATAATTGTACCCCAAATGGTTGATTTTTCGGCTGTCGATTTTGTTAAAATATCTTGAATTTGCAAGGCTGTTTCTTGACCAATTGTTTCGGATATTTGAGCCATCAAATTTTGGTTTACAGTATCAGTTCCAAAA
>JAYWEG010000092.1:0-5237 GCA_043779445.1 Bacteroidota bacterium | reverse complement strand
GTTCAAAATATAGGTCGCTTGATAACTATCTTTCAAACCATAGAAATTTTTTGCCATGACAATTAATCCCTTAGCGCCAAAATATTTGTAACTCGAATATTCTTTGGATAATTTATTAACAGATTTATTGGACAATTCAAATTTCCCGTCTTTATTTTTAAAATAAGCATCATAGAACAAGGCTTCGGCAGCCAATTCGCCTTTTGCAATAGTTTGCAATTTTGCGTAGGCAACTCTTGCTCTATCTTCATCATTCGATTTTATTGCCGAACGTGCTACAATAATTTGAGCATCGGATTTGATTTTATTTTCGGTTTTAGGATTGGCTAAAACCTTTTCGGCATAAATCACAGCATTTGGATACTCTTTAGAATCGTAATACGATTTCATCAAATTTGCTTGTGCAAAAGTTACATTTTGTGGAAAATCGGCTTCGGTTTCCAAGCGTTTTAAGATTGGTGCAGCTTTTGTAAAATCGTTTACTTTAATTAAAATTTGAGCCAAACGAGCCAAGGATTGCTCCGTAAATTCGTTTCGTGGTTTTGAAATTACATACTCATAATTTGGGATTGCATTTTTTTCTGATCCTTCATTAAAATACAATTGTGCCAAATAGAAGTTGGCTTTTAAAGCATTAATTCCGTTTGGAAATTTCGAAACATAACCCGAAAATCCTACAATTGCAGGTTTCAAATTGCCTTGTTGGTATTGTTTATTCGCAGAATTGAAGGTATCATTATCTAAATCTGCATCGGAAACCTCAACAAAATCCAGTGTTTTTACCCAAGTTGCATATTCCTCAACTTTTCCGTTATCAACATAAATCAATCGTGCTGTCGCCACTGCTTCTAATGCTTCAGGCGATTTCGGAAATTCTGAGGCTACTTTTTTAAATTTTGCAATTGCCAAATCATCTTTTTCAGAATTGTAATAAATCAAACCTTGTTTTAAAATTGATTTTGAATTGTACGAACCATTTTTAAATTCCGAATTTAATTGATCATACGTTTTGATTGCCAAGTCGTTTTTGTTTTCGGCTACATAGGTATTTGCTAGTTCAAACAGAGCATCGTCACGATATTGCGATTTTGGAAAATCCTTCAGAAACTGATTGAAATTTTCAATTTTTTTATCATTTTTAGATAAAAATCCATAACAAATTGCTTTTTGATAGGCAGCATAATCCGCATCAATACTTTTAGATTCAATAACTTTTAAGTAGGCGTCGAGTGCAATCTGATACTTTTGCATTACGAATCTAGAATCGGCTAAACGCAAAAAACTATCATTTAGTCGAACTTTATCATCTTTCACAGCATTAATTTGCAATTGAAAAAAATCGCCTGCTTGATCGTATTGCTTCATTTTGAAATGACAATAGGCAATGTTGTAATTGATGTTTTTATATTCTGGAACATTTTTCGATTCGGGTAAACTTGCGAATTGATTAAAATTAGAGAGTGATTCGTTGAAATTTTCTTGAATAAATTCGGTTTCGGCTTTCCAAAAAGTGGCACGTGCCAAAAATTTCGGATCTTTTTGTTCGGCAATCGATTTTTTAAACATTAGATTGGCTTCTTTGTAATTTCCATCTGTAAAAAGTTCTAAACCACGATAAAAGGTAACTTTTTGATACGCCAATTTATTTTCGGGTTTTCTGTTTTTGTCGAGTAAAACCAAGGCATCTTTGTAATTTTTAGAGGAAATAAAAGAATTTATTAATAAATTTTCTAATTCTGGAACATTCGTATTTTTTGGATATTTTGCAATAAAATTCGATAAAACATCGGGAACAGATTGGTAGGAATTTCCGATTTCGTAACTTAATTTAGCATAGTTTAAATTGGCATCTTCTTGAAGTTTCAAATCAAAAACCATCTCCGAAGCATTCTTAAAAGCATTTAAAGCTTGTAATTTTCTATCGGTTTTCAGATAACATTCGCCCAAATGATAATAGCCATTTTGAGCAACAAAATCTTTTCCATCAATGATTTTATTAAATTGCGATATGGCATTTTCGAAATTATTTTGTTTGTAATAGGCATATCCCAATTGATAAAAATCGGTATTGTTCCATTTTCCTTTCTTGCCACGATATTCTATTAAATAGGGCAATGCTTTATCGTATTGATTCAAATTGAAATAACTTTCGCCAATAATTTTGCTTATTTCTGATTTTTCTGTTGCATTGGATTTTTCCATAGCCACTTTGCCTAAATCGATTGCTTTTTGAAATTTTCCTAATTTAAAATTCATATCTGCCTGAAAATAAGACAGTTTTTCTTTGTATTTCTCTTCGCCAGCAACTTGGTCAAATTGTTTGTTGGCTTCTTTGTAATTATCAACTTCATAGGCCATAAAACCAAGATAGTACTTCGCTTGCGAGCCATATTCTGCGGAATTTATGACTTTATTGAAATATTTTGTGGCTTCTTTTACATTTTTAGAGTTAAAATAACCATAACCCAATTGAAAATAAAAAGCTTCTAAATCCTCTTTACTCAAACTACTTTGATCCACTTTTGTAGACCATTCTAATGATTTTTGATAATTTTCTTGAACAAAATAATAATGTGAAACCTCAATATAGGCTTGGTTTATTTTGGTGCTAGTGGGATAATTAGCAACAAAGTTTTCCATCAAATCATCAGCATTGGACTGATTGAGATGAATGGCGCAAACTGCAGCATAATAAGAACAATCCGACTGAATGTCAAAATTTTTATTTTCTGATTTTATTTTATCAAACAAAATTTCTGCCGATTGGTATTGTTTGTTTTGAAACAAGGAAAGTGGTCGAGAGAAATCCTCGGAATCATTAGAGTAAATTGCAGATTTTTGTGCTGAAACCGAAAAAAAAGTTACAAAAAGGAGACTTATATACAAAGCAGAAATTCGAACCATGCAAATATGTTTCATAAATCAAAATTAATAGTGTTGCTTGTATAACGAAATGATTTCGGGTTTTATTATAAACATTGTTTTAAACATTTCTTAATTTGGGATTTGGGAATTTGATTTTTGAATTTGATTTTTGAAATTGACTTTTGAAATTGTTTCGATTTAAAAAAAATAAATTTTGATTAACTACGTTAAGATAGTACTTTTACCAAATAAAATCATTTAACATGTCCAAATCTGTACTTTCGCTTCACGGAGTAACCATTTATCAATCTGAAAAAATTATTTTGGATGATATCAATCTCGAAATCGAGAAAGGAGAATTCATTTATTTGATAGGAAAAACAGGTTCAGGAAAAAGTAGTTTCATGAAAACGCTCTATGGAGAGTTGAAATTAGCTACAGGAGAAGGTTCGTTTGTGGGTTATGATTTAAAAACTTTAGAAGAAAAAGAAATTCCGTTTTTGAGACGAAAAATAGGAATGGTTTTCCAAGATTTCAAATTGCTTTCAGATCGAACGGTTTATCAAAACATGCTTTTTGTGTTGAAAGCCACAGGTTGGGAAAACTTGGAAGACATGGAATTGAAAATAGAAGAAGTCCTCTCAAAAGTTGGGTTAAAAGATTTTGCTCAAAAAATGCCGCATCAACTTTCTGGTGGAGAACAACAAAGCGTAGCCATTGCACGTGCTTTACTCAACGATCCAGACATGATTCTTGCAGATGAACCAACCGGAAACCTAGATCCACAAACCAGTGTAGAAGTTCTCGAGGTTCTAAAACGAATCAATGCACTTGGTAAAACGGTAATTATGGCAACTCATGATTATGCTTTATTAATGAAATTTCCAGCCAAAACCTTGAAATGCGAAGACGGGAAAATCTTTGAAGTGGTTCAGAAAACGGTTTAGTAAAATGTTCTCTTTTTTGCTTTAAAAGTTGATTTATTTTCATGAATTAATATGTCACAATGTGCTTAAAACTATTTTTTGTAAACGTGCGGATTTTCTTTAACTCCTTTTTTGAAAATTTTTCGAATTGTCATTCTCAAAAAAGTATCAATTTGTAATATTGTATCTGTAAATTTATTTTCTGGTCGACCTCGAAAAGATGTTACATGAAATCGGTCTGTTTCTAATACTGGATTTTCTGAAAAATAGTAGTTTGAAATACAGCATCTAAAACCATCAAAAACTACAGGAGAAACCGAATGTATAGAACGACTATGAGTTATCATAACTGCTAATCTATTGAATTTTGAATGTATTGTAATTTGTTTTTCATTCAAACCATTCGGCCACAACTCTAAATTTCCGCCATATTCTTCCTCCCAATTTGGTGTAACGTAATACAAAAGGTTTAAAACTCTCCAACGTTTGCGATCTTTGTCATGAGAATTATCTAAATGTGGGTTCAGAAATTGTTTGTTACCCATCATTGAAAGTCCACCAGCATACAAATGCTCATCAGCAATTGCCTTGTCGATATTACATATTTCACCAATTAAATCTACTATTTTTTGATCTTGAAAAGCGTAAATGATTTCTTCGAGAATTGGGTTGTAATGATTCATTTGTGCACCCACAAACTTGTCTTCTCGTAGGCTTTTTTTATGAGTCATTTCAGAAGATTTTGGAAAAACTTCATGAATTTTCAACACAATTTCTAAAGGGAGCAAATCATCAATATAAAAGTTACCAATACCGCTTTGAGAATCTTGGAATTGTTTTTTCAGTACCAATTTTTGACTTTCGATTTTGTGAGAAATAATTGGTGCAAGTGAATTTCTAGTAATAATCTCCATTCGTTTGGATAAAAATATTTTCTTTGCAAATATATTGTAAAAAAATTCAAAAAATGCTTTCGATTCTTATTCCTACATACAATTACAAAACGATAGATTTAGTTAGGAAATTGTACAAGCAAGTTTTTTTAGAAAAAATTGATTTCGAAATTATTGTTGGGGATGATAAATCAACAGACCTAGAAATAATTAACCAAAACGATTTAATTAACCAAATTGAAAATTGTTCTTATGTTGTGAATTCTGAAAATTTAGGTCGTGGAGGAAATCTGAATTCATTAGTCAAAAAATCGAAATTTCCATGGGTTTTGTTTTTAGATTGTGATGTTTTTCCTAAAGATGCTGATTTTATTAAAAATTATATTGATTGTATTAATTATAGTGAAGCGAAAATCCATTTTGGAGGATTGATTTACAATTCAACAAAACCAAATGATGAAGAAATGTTGCGATGGATTTATGGGAATAAAAGAGAGTCTGTCGATCTTGAAAAACGCAAGTTAAAGCCTTATGAAACGACTTTGACATCTAA
>JAYWEG010000091.1:0-5246 GCA_043779445.1 Bacteroidota bacterium | reverse complement strand
ATCATTTAAATTTCCTATTAATCCATCGGCATTGACTAAAAGTTTATCTATTTTTTGTTGAGTCGGTTCAAGTTTACCTCCAAAAGTGGATAGCATTCCTAATTTGATATTGGACAACAAATGATCTCCATATTTGATTTTTACTGGATCTTTGTAATTTGGAATAATAGCTATTTGCTTACCGCCTATGAACCCAGGCTCATAAATTTCGGCTACACTTGATTTAGAAATAAAAGAATTTTCGTCGTCAACTTGAATTTCTACTAACAACTTACCATTTGTCCCAAGTTTGATAACACTTACTTTTCCGATAACTTTTCCGCTAATAGTAACAGATGCAGATTCTGAAAGTCCTTCTACATTATCATAATCTGCATATAGTTTTGTATGACTATTGAAAAGGTTTTCTCCTTTGAGGAAACTGTATCCCCAAATGAAGAAACAAATAGAGGTAATGACTAGAATTGCGGTTTTAATTTCTCGTGTAATTTTCAAAGTATAGTGTTTTGAACAAATTTAAAATAAAATGGTCTATATAAAGGTATAAATTGTATTAAATTTTAATACCATTTCTGAAAGTAACAATAAATGCAGAGTCAAAACCTTTAGATTTTGCTTCTTTAAGTTGGGTTTTAATTTCCTCGTAGTCTGTTGTTCCGCCATACATGTAGGTATATTGTTTATTATCAACCAGCATAGAAATATTTTTTAACCCTTTGAAATTATTTGCTAAAAGTGCTAATTTTTTGGCGCTACGCGAAAGTTGTACTTTATATAATGTTCCAGTTTCTCCTTTAATCGGTGTAGAATTAGTGTCTGGCGATTTTGGGATTTCTTTAGCTTGTTTTGGTGGAGTTGGAGTTACCTCTTCGATTACCTCTCCATCTCCAAAATATTCTTTTTTGTAACTTAAAATAGCATCGGCAATAGCTTGCGCAATATCGTTTTGACCTTCTTCGGAATCCATAACAGATCCTTCTTCTTCATTGGAAATAAAACCCATTTCTACTAAAACTCTGGGCATTGTGGCTCTGTGAAGTACCATAAAAACGTCTTGCGCCACTCCTCGATCTTTTTTATTTAGATTTTTAACAAATCGATCTTGGATTTTACTTGCCAAAGCAATGCTATTATCTAAAAATTCTTCTTGCATCAAAGTTTGACCAATGTAGGATTCTGGCGAACTAGGATCAAAACCTTTGTACTTTTTCTTATAATCTTTCTCTAAAGTGATTACCTCGTTTTCACGACGAGAAACATCTAAACTGAGGGTGTTTTTTTTGAGTCCCATCACAAAAGTTTGAGTTCCTGAAGCTCCTTGGTTTTTGTTAGCATTGCAATGGAGTGATACAAAAATATTTGCTTTCATTCGGTTTGCAATGTAACCACGTTCTACTAAATCAATTAAAACATCTGTTTTTCGAGTATAATTAACATCAATTGAATTTTGTTTCTCTAGAATTTTTCCTAATTTTAGTACAATTGCCAAATTAATATCTTTCTCAACATGACCATGATAATTGGCACCCATATCCTTTCCGCCATGACCTGCATCAAGAGTTACCTTAAAATTCTGACTTTTCGCTGAAAAAGAAACGATTAAAATCGTTGCGAAAAGTATTGATTTTATAGTATCTAAAAGTTTCATGATAAATTTGTTAATTTTAATTTAAACGTTGTGCTTATAATTTTATTATTTGTCTATTTTTGACAATTGAAAATCTGTATTTATAATGTCTCAAAAAGTGAGCCACATTTTATACAAAAATAGTATTTAAACCTTTGCGTACAAACTTATTTTTTATCGTTTTATCATCAATGTTTTTAACAATTGGATTGTCGAACGCTTTTTCGCAAGAGCTGAAGAGAAAAAATATTCCAATTCCTGCAAAGCCAACTAAAATTGCTACTTCAAACGAAAAAATCCAAACCCCAAAAGTTACAGATACCATCAAATTAGATAGTGTCAAGAAAAATCAAAAAGTTTTTTTAGATGGAATCGTAAAGTACAAAGCCAAAGATTACGTTAAAATAAATCAGAAGAAAAAACTCATCACATTATACAATCAAGCCGAATTATATTACACAGATGTGGAATTGAAATCTGGAATTATTGTTATGAATTATGCAAAAAATGAAGTCTATGCAGGTCGACTAAAAGATTCTGTTGGGAAATACATTCAATATCCAAATTTTAAGCAAGGTTCGAATGTGGTGGAACCGGATTCGATTCGATTTAATTTCAAAACCAAAAAAGCATTGGTTTGGAATTCCAGAACAGAACAAGGAGAATTTAAAGTAAAAGCCGGAATTTCAAAACGTGTGAACGATTCGGTCTATTTCATGAAAGGTGCCCGATTTACCACTGCGAAGGACATTGATGATCCCGAATATTGGTTTTACACCAACCGATTGAAATTTGTGCCAGGAAAAAAAATCGTCACCGGTTTAACAAATATGGTTATTGCTGGAGTTCCAACACCCTTAGCCTTGCCATTTGCTTTTTTTCCGATGGGAAAAGAAGTACGAAATTCTGGAATTTTGATTCCAACTTTTGCTGATAATGCAACATTGGGATATTCGCTACAAAACGGAGGTTATTATTTTGCACTTTCAGATAGTTATGATCTGGCAGTAACAGGAGATTATTTTACCAATGGAGGATATGCTATGCGTTTTAGTTCGAGCTATGCCCAAAGATATAAGTTTAAAGGAAATTTAAGTTTTGATTTTCAGAATTTAATTAGCGGTGAAAGAGGTTTTGCAGGATATGGTAAAACAAACATTTATCATTTAAATTGGTCTCATGCAAAAGATGGTAAATCAAATCCTAATTCAAGTTTTTCAGCGTCCGTTAATTTGGGTAGTAGTAAATATTATCAACAATCATTAAATCAAAACAATAACCGAAATCGTTTGGTTAACAGTTTTAGTTCTTCCATAAGTTACACTAAACGTTTTAACACAATTCCACAAGTAAATTTATCGTTAACAGCAACCCATTCTCAAAATTCTCAAACAGGTGAGATACTAATGACATTGCCTACTTTGCAGGTAAACGTTGATCGAGTTTTTCCTTTTGCAAAAGGGGAAGGTCTAAAAAAAGGATTTATTGATAATATTAATTTTCAATATACCTTGACGGGCAAAAACGAAATCAAAACAACAGATGAATTTTTTTTTACTTCTCAAATGTTTAAAACTTCACAAAACGGATTGCAGCACAACATTCCGTTGAGCACTAATTTTAAAATATTTAAGCATTTTAGTGTTTCCACTGGAGCAAGTTACAACGAAGTTTGGTATACCAAAACAATTCGAAAAAACTATGATACTACAAAAAAAGAAGTAGTAACTAACGAAGTAAATGGTTTTGACGCTTTTAGAACCTATTCTTTTAATTCTAGCATTGGAACGGTAATTTATGGAACGTTTAAATTTGGTGAGAATAAAAAAATTCAGGCCATTCAACATGTTGTTACTCCGAGTATTTCTTATTCTTACACGCCAAGTTTTGAAAGATATTATGAAAAATTCACATATCAAACGGATTTCAATGGAATAAAATCTGAGGAATATACTCGCTTTGAAAAAGGAGTTTATGGTGCACCTGGAAAAACATATTCAAATATTTTGGGATTTAATTTAGACAATTCTTTTGAAGCAAAAGTTCGTGATAAAGACAGTACTAAAACTGAACCAAAAAAAATTAAATTATTGCAACTAGGATTTTCCTCAGGATATGATATTACGGCCGATTCATTGAAATTTGCTCCAGTATCCATGCGTGGTGGAACTTCTTTTTTTAATCAAAAGCTTTCCGTAAATTTTGGTGCAAATTTAGATCCATATGCTGTAGATGTCAATGGAGTTCGAAGAAATAAATTCAATATAGCTAATAATGGTAGTTTGTTTAGAATGACTCAAGCAAACATAACCATGAATTATTCTATTTCAAGTAAAGAATTGCGTGGCGAAAAACCCAAGAAAAAGAAAACAACCACCGTACAAAGTCAATTAGGAAACCCTAATGATATCAACAATAATCAAGAAAGTCTTTTTACAAAAGAAGATGAGGAAGAAGAAGATAAAAAAGAAAAACCCAAATTTTTCTTTTCAAAAATTGATTGGGATTTGAGTTTAGGATATTCATTTACTTATTCTAATACAAAACGAGAACAAATTTTTCCAACTAATTCTTTAACAATAAATGCAAATATTGATTTGACACCAAAATGGAAAATTGGAGGTTCCACAGGCTATGACGTCAAAACAAATACGCTAACCTATACTAATCTTCGAATGGAACGAGATTTATTGAGTTGGCGTATGAGTTTTAACTGGGTACCATTTGGTCAATATACTTCGTGGGGGTTTTTTATTGGTATAAAATCATCGGCACTAAGTGATATCAAATGGGATAAGAACAAAGTTCCAGATAGAAGATTATAAATTTAATCAAACTTATAACGCAATCCCAACGCAATATCAAAACCAAGATTATTGTCAATATATTTTCTGTTGATGCCAAATTCTGGTCTTGCATCTAATGAAATTTGCAACGGAAAATCAAAATTATATTCAATTCCAACGTCTCCCGCCAAAAGTGCGAAAGTTCCAGTGCTTGTGGTGTTGTAGAATTTATCATCAAAACTCCAGGTTCCAACTCCGCCACCCAAACCTGCATACCAGTTAAAATTCCCTTCAATAGTCCAAACCCATTGGTATACTCCAACAAGTTTAAAAGCACTAACATATTTGCTATTTCGCCAACCTAAATCGAATTCTAAACGGTTGTCTTTTTTCATTTTTCGTTGATACGAAATCTCTCCACCAAACCCATCGCTATCTCCAAGTCGGAGTCCGAGGGCATTTTTAGAAATGTTTTGAGCCTGAAGGTTACAAGCCAAAACAATCATCGCTAAAGTAATAAATACATTTTTTTTCATAATAAATATTTTTTACAAATGTAAGGGCTATTCCATTTCAGAATTATGACAAAATTTTTCATAATTCATAGATTAACGATTTTCATGGCTATTTAGTATAATGTGGTGTAGACTTTTTTGAATTAAGTTAAAATTCAAACTTAAACAATTTGGTGCGTGTCACTCAGATGACAAAGATTTAAACCGATAAAACGGATTTTTATTTAAATTAGCAATAATCTGTTTCATTTTTTATATCTGTGGTGAAAAAAACTAATGGAATCAAAGTAAATTTATAGTGATGAATTAAAAAAAATC
>JAYWEG010000090.1:0-5247 GCA_043779445.1 Bacteroidota bacterium | reverse complement strand
GCATTATTAGACTACAAAAAACTAAATCTAAAACATTTTTTACCAGGTGCTACCATACTTTATGATGACGGACAATTCGAAATTGCTGACCCTTTTCGTCGTCCGTCAGCAACGTTTGCAACAATTTTTGCTCCTGTTGGAACTCTTAGGGATAAAATAAATACGTTTTTTTTGAAACATAAATTATTAAAAATTTCTGTTCACGCAATTTTTAAACAACCAGAAACGGAAACAAACTTGCAACTCAAAAAATATGGATTTAGTCAAAAAATGATTGATCGTTTTTACAAACCGTTTTTTTCTGGTATCTTTTTAGAAAACGAATTGAAAACTTCGAGCAATATGTTTGATTTTGTGATGAAAATGTTTTCCCAAGGCGATGCCGCGATTCCGGAATTAGGTATGGAAGAAATACCAAAACAATTGGTTTCTATGCTTCCAGATCATTCTATTATTTATAATGTGAAAGTTACTGGAATTGAAAACAATAAAATTACTAGTCAAAATGGTACTGAATTTAAAACTGATAAAATAATAATTGCTACCGAAGCCACAGGTTTTGCAAAATATTTTATTCCGCAAAAAAAAACAAAATCGCACCAAGTAACCAATGTTTATTTTGAAGCCAACCTTGCTCCTACTAAAAAAGCAGTTGTGGTTCTAAATGGTTCTTCAAATAAAAAATGGGTGAATAATTTGACCGTTATGAGCAATGTATCTAATAAATATGCTCCAAGTAATAAAATATTAATTTCAGTTTCACACAATGGAATTCCAGACATTACCGATGAAGTTTTATCTGAAAATATAAGATCCGAACTGAAAAGTTGGTATGGAAACCAAGTTGAAGATTGGAAAATGTTGAAAGTGTACAGAATTGATTATGCCTTACCAAATCAAGAATCGGTTACAAATGAATTGTCAAATTCTGATATTCAAGTTGAAGAAAATATTTATATTTGTGGCGATCATTTACTCAATGGATCTATAAATGCTGCCATGAAATCAGGAAGATTAGTTGCAGAGTTAATAATTCGCCAATCCTTGAAATTAAAATCATAAAAAAAGTCACTCAAAAGTGACTTTTTATCAATCTAAACAGTAAAAATTTAGACCCAACAGATTTTTAAAAACTGTTAGGTCTAGTAATTAAGATTACTTTTTAGTAAAATCTCCAGCATAAATCAAAACTAACTTTTTTAGGTCGAAATATTTATTCAAAGCTTCATTTACTTTTGAAACATCTAATGACTTTGTTTTGTTTTCAAAGTCTTCATAATCTTTAAAAGTTTTCCCTAAATCAAGATTTTCACGAAGTTGACGTGCTAAAAAAGAATCAGTTCCAAGAGAAGTTTGTCTGCCTTGTAACCAAGATTTTAAAGAATTTTCAAATTCTTCTTTTGTGAAACCTTTGGCTAATGCTTTGTTAATTTCCTCGTTCAATGCAGCATTTAATCGACCTTGAAAGGTAGGATTAAAAAACGCATATAATCCCCAAGAACCTGTTTTGTCTATGGCACTAGCATTTATAAAAGAACCAGCGCCATAACTCATTCCTTCTGCTTCACGCAAACGTTGTGGAATTCGAGATGACAAAAATGCTCCACCACCAAGCAACTCATTAGCCATTGCTACGGCAGGATAATCAATATCTTTTTCACCAATATTCAAATTTAAACTTCCCAACACAGCAGCATTTGATTTGTCATTTATTTGAATGATTTGATTTTCGGCTTTACTTTCAAAATATTGTGTTGGAATTCTTGTATAATCTATTTTTGGATTCCAATTTTCAAAAGTTTTGGTAATAAAAGTCTTTATAGATTCTTTATCAATTCCACCTACAAAAGTAATAATTGCATTTTTCCCACCATAAAAATCAGAATAAAAATTTTTCAAATCGTCGATTGTAAGTTTCTCTAATGAGGCAATTTTTTCATCTATATTTGCTGAATAAAAAGGGTGTGAAATTGGATACATTGATGTTTTTTTAGTCATTACATCTGATGCAACAAATCTTGGATCACTTTTGTTAACCTCTAATTCACTTTTTATCTCTAGTTTTATTTTATCAAATTCTGCCACATCAAATGTTGGATTTTTTAAAAAATCATCGGTTAAATTCAGTGCCTTGATCAAATTTGGCTTATCAGTACTAATTGAAATATACAAACCATCAACACTACCAGCGATATTTATGTTTGTTTTATATTGGTCTAATTGATCATTGATATCTTTTTTAGTTCTAGATTTCGTGCCCATTTTGAGCATTTTTGCCGTTAATTCGGCAATTTGAGATTTGTTCGATAATGCTTTTTCATTACCCATACGCAATAGAATTCTTGCTTCGATTTTGTCGCCTTTTGTTGGTTTTTCTAGAAGAGAAAATCTTGCTCCAGAGGCTAATTTACCATTTTCGATATTTTTTTCAATGTTAGCTACAGAAGTTTCAAAAGTAGATTTGTTTTCTTCGATGGTCTTTCCTTTATAACCATTTACTAATGCTAAAACATCTTTTGTTTCACTAACTACTGTTCTTTCGCTGTTTGCCTCCGGGATGAATCGTCCAAAAGTTCTATTGTTTGGTAAATAGTATTTTTTTGCTGCATTTTGTAAATCTGAAACTGTCAATTTCTCTACATTATCACGGTACAGAAAAAATAATCTCCAATCACCAGCACCAACAATTTCTGTTAATCCAATGGTTAATCTTTCGGTTTTATTAAAAATATTTTCGAAATTTTTTAATAGTTCGTTTTTCGCACGCTTCAAATCTTCTTCGTTGAAAGTCATTTTTGGAACATTGTTCATGGTTTCTAAAAATTCTTTCTGAACCACATTAATATCTTTGTCTTTTGGAATATCACAAGAAAAATAACTAAATCCTGGATCTTTCAATTCCTGAGAATATCCATAAACGCTGGTGGCTAATTTTGTTTCAATAAGTTTTTTATACAAAACTCCGGATGGATTGTTCGTTAATATTGAAATTATTGCATCGTTTGCAGCATAATCTTTATCCGAAAAACTAGGCGTATGATAGGCCATTGCAATATTTTGATTATCTCCATTACGTTTTAGTTCTACGAATCTTTCGCCATCTTGTGGTGGCTCAACGGTATAAGTTTGTTCTATCGGAACTGTTGATTTTGGAATTTTACCAAAAAACTTTGTGATCAAACCCAGTGTTTTCTTTTCGTCAAATTTACCACCAATAATTAAAGTTGCATTATTTGGTTGATAGAATTTTTGATAGAATTTTTTTAAACGGCTTGCAGGAACTCTTTCAATATCCTCTTTACTGCCAATGGTTGATTTTCCGTAATTGTGCCATAAATAAGCTGTTGATAGAATACGTTCTTGCAAAACTCCAGCAGGATTGTTTTCGCCAATTTCAAATTCGTTTCTTACCACACTAAATTCTGTATCTAAATCTGATTGTAAAATTGCAGAAGTAACCATTCTGTCTGATTCCATGTCCAAAGCCCAAGTTAAGTTTTCGTCTGTTGCTGGAAGAATTTCGTAATAATTTGTTCTGTCGTACCAAGTTGTTCCATTTGCTGAAGCACCTTTGTCCGCAATTGCTTTTTTAATTTCTTTGAATTTCGAAGATCGCTTGAATAGCATGTGCTCGAGTAAATGTGCCATTCCAGATTCGCCATAACCTTCGTGGCGAGATCCAACTCCATAAACAATATTGACGACAACATTTGATTGTGTTGCATCAGGAATTAATAGTATTTTTAATCCGTTGGGCAAGGAATATTCCTTAATTCCTTCAACTTTTGTAAGAAATTGAGGTTCTTTTAGTCCTGTTATATTTGTTTTTGGCTTTTGCTCTTGACCTAAAGAACTTGCTAAAACACTAAAAAAAAATGCTGATAAAATTACTTTTTTCATATTTGTTTTGTTTTTATAAAAATACTATTTAATTGTTTTTTAAAAAGTTAAAAAAAAATTAAAATTTTAGTTAGCCCAAATGGTAGTGAAAAGCAAAATATTTTGGACTACAAATTTTTCGCAAAAAAAAGAGCGACCTACGGAAGCTCCTTTTTGGTGTTAGAAAAATGTAGTTCAAAACATTTTCTTGAAACGAACAGTTGGAAAAGCTCCAAATATTACATTTCTTGAAAAGTTGTTCCTTGGTTGATGTCGCCTGTTTTGAATCCTTTGTTGAACCACGCCATTCTTTTTGCGGATGAACCGTGCGTGAAAGTATCCGGAACAACTTGACCTTGCATCTTACTTTGAATAGCATCGTCGCCCACAGCATTTGCGGCACTCAAAGCTTCTTCGATATCGCCAGGTTCGAGCATCGCCTCTTGTTTTTCGCTGTGATTTGTCCAAACCCCAGCATAGAAATCGGCTTGAAGTTCTAGTGCTACGGATAGTTTGTTGGCTTCAACCTCTGATTTACCTTGTTGGGCTTGACGCATTTTTTCAGACGTTCCCAAAAGGTTTTGAATGTGGTGTCCATACTCATGTGCAATCACATAGGCTACAGCAAAATCGCCTCCTTTAGCTCCAAAACGTGTTCTGAGTTCTTCGAAAAATGCCATATCCATATAAATTTTTCGATCGCCAGGACAATAGAAAGGTCCAGATGCAGCACTTGCTCCACCGCAAGCGGTTTGTACTTGGCTTGTAAATAAAACTAATCCTGGGGCTTCGAATTGAAGGTTATTTTCTTTGAAAATATTATTCCAAACATCCTCATTTTTAATGAGAATTGCTTCTACAAATTCACCTTCTTTTTTTTGTTCTGCCGTAAGTGGTTGAGAATTTGTTTGTTCGGTTTGTTGATTTTGACCTTGAGTTTGTTGCAAAATATTGCCCACGGTTTGACCTGTTTCTCCACCAAAAATTTGAAGTAAAACGATAACGATTGCAATGATTCCGCCACCACCTGCTAGTGCTTTTCCACCAGAAATTCCTCTTCTGTCTTCAAAATTTTCACTTTGTCTATCGCTATTCCATTTCATGATTTTATTTTTTTAATTATTGTAAAATTAAACTAATTTGAATTTTATTTATTAATCCATTTAAAGATTATTTTTTCTAAATTTTCTTTGATGATTGGTTTCGAAATATAATCATTCATTCCTGCTTCGAGACACTTTTCTTTTTCACCCACGGCAATTCCTGCTGTTAATGCTATGATTGGTATTTGCTCTGAATTTCGCATTTTTCTGATTTCTTGTGTTGCTTCATACCCATTCATTTCGGGCATTTGAATGTCCATTAGAA
>JAYWEG010000089.1:0-5265 GCA_043779445.1 Bacteroidota bacterium | reverse complement strand
CTTACCTCAAAATATGATATTATCGCTCGCTTTCAGGGTGGACCAAATGCAGGACACACGCTAGAATTCGATCGAATTAAACACGTTTTGAGAACCATTCCGTCTGGAATTTTTCACAAAAACAGTATGAATATAATTGGAAATGGTGTTGTCATTGATCCTGTTGTTTTTAAATCTGAAATTGACGGATTGTCAAAATTTAATTTGGATTTGAAATCAAAACTAATCATTTCTAGAAAAGCCCACTTGATTTTGCCAACACATCGTTTGCTCGATGCCGCGTCCGAAGCATCTAAAGGGAAAGCAAAAATTGGTTCAACCCTAAAGGGAATTGGACCTACATACATGGATAAAACTGGAAGAAATGGCATTAGGGTTGGAGATATTGAACTTGCTGATTTCAAAGATAAATACCGAGCTTTGGCTAACAAACACGAAGAAATGATAAAGTTTTATGATGTTGCAATTCAATATAACTTACCAGAGTTAGAAAATGAATTCTTTGATGCAATAGAAGAACTTAAAAAACTAGATTTCATTGATTCCGAAGAATATTTGCACCAAGCTCAAAAATCTGGCAAATCAATTCTTTGTGAAGGTGCCCAAGGTTCGCTTTTGGATGTTGATTTTGGAACCTATCCATTTGTAACATCATCAAACACAACAGCTGCTGGAGCTTGTACTGGTTTGGGAATTGCACCAAATAAAATCAAAGAAGTGTATGGGATTTTCAAAGCTTATACTACTCGGGTTGGTTCAGGACCTTTCCCTACTGAAGATTTTGAAAATGCAGGTGACATTATGGCTAAAGTAGGTAACGAATTTGGATCAGTAACTGGCAGAAAACGACGTTGCGGTTGGTTGGATTTAGTGGCGCTGAAATATGCTATTCAAATCAACGGAGTTACACAATTAATGATGATGAAAGGTGATGTATTATCGGGTTTCGAAACCTTGAAAGTTGCCACGTCATACCAATACAATGGTTCACAAATCAATCATTTACCATACAATATTGAACAAGAAAATGTTACACCGGTTTACACGGAATTTAAAGGTTGGAAAGCGGATTTGACCGGAATGACAACCTATGAGCAATTGCCATTGGAATTAAAAGAATACATAGAATTTATAGAAAAAGAAGTCGAAGTACCAATAAAAATTGTTTCTGTTGGTCCAGATCGAAAACAAACTATTTTGAAGTAGTTTTAATTGTTTTAAGAATTTACAATGAAAATAAAAAAATGGCTTTTCAAAGCGAAAAGCCATTTTTAGTCAGTTTAACAAAAAAGATTAAACTAAATCATCATTAATTAATTTCAAATATAAAACTTTCTAATGGATCTAAAGTAACTTTTGCAAAACCTTGCCCGTTTGTAACTCGCAATGGCGTCGTAATTTTTCCATACAATTGATCTTTCATGTTGTAAATTCCATCTTTCATTTTCCATTTTCTAATCACATCATCAGAAATTTTTAAATCAAAACTACTTTTTGTAGTGCTTGAGAAATTACAAACTACTACTAATTTTTGTTTGTCAGTCCAGCGTGTATATGAATAAATTCCCTCGCTGTAGTTTTGAGTAGTTTGACGATTATCATTTTGTAGTTCTTGAAAATATCCAGTTAAAGCAGCACTTTTAGTAGAAAAATTCAAAAGTCGTTTGTAAAAATTTCTCAAATCTTTTTCAGATTTCGAAAGTTGACCACCATCGAATTTTCCATTATTCATCCATCGTTGATGATTGGGTACGCCAACATAATCAAAAATAGATGTTCGAGAATGAGTTCCAAAACCTCCGTTTTCGTTTCCTGCTTCGCCAACTTCTTGACCAAAATAAACCATAGTTGGCGAAGAACTAATGGTTGTTGAAATAACCATCAAAGGTTTTCCTTTTTCGGGAGAACCTGCAAATTCTGGACTTGCCAAACGTTGTTCATCATGATTGTCTAAAAAATGAATCAAATGCGACTCAATGTCAGAAAATTTATTTTGAATGTCAGAAATAGGATCTGGCAATGATTTTCCTTTTACGATTTCTTTCAATTTGTCATATAAATCAACTTTATCATATAGATAATCCATTTTTCCGAGATAGATATAATTTCTATATTCATTAGGATTATAGACTTCTGCAATCAAAAAGGCATTTGGATTTTTTACTTTTATAGACGAATTCATATAACTCCAAAACTCATACGGGACCATTTCTGCCATATCATATCGAAATCCATCAACCCCTTTTGCAGTCCAATACAAGGCAATATCGCGGAATTTTGTCCAAGAATTCGGCACAGATTTATCCGACCAATAGTCAAAATGTTCTTTGCATGATTTTTTTTCGAATCCTACGGGTAAATCAGGAAAATCCTTGCTACCGTCGGGGCGAATTCCATAATTTATTTTCACTGTTTCGTACCAATCATTAATGTCTGGTTTTGCCATTCGAGAACCATTCCCTGTCCATTTTGCAGGATTTTCATCGAATTTTCCATCAATCATTGGATTTTTTTCTCCGTTTAGAGGTTTGTAATTTTCAGAGGTTGGCACCTGAAAGGCTTGTCCAGGTACATAATAGAAATTATTATCCCTTGCGTATTCCACCGTTTTATCGTCATCAGCACCAAAATCCCGAACACCTTTTGGATTCGATTTACTTTCATATTTTCGAGCAATGTGATTTGGTACTATATCAATGATAACTTTTAATCCATTTTTATGACTTCTTGCAATTAGAGCTTCAAACTCTTCTAATCTTTTAGCTGGATTTACCGCTAAATCAGGGTTAACATTATAATAATCTTTTACCGCATAGGGTGAACCAGCACGACCTTTTACAACTTCGGGATCGTCGTTTGAAATGCCATATTTTGTATAATCATTCACTAAAGCATGATGCGGAACACCAGTATACCAAATGTGTGTCACGCCTAGTTTTTTGATTTCTTGAAGTGCTTTATCCGTGAAATCATTAAATTTTCCAACACCGTTTTCTTGAATAGTTCCCCAAGGTTTGTTAGTTCTATTTTTATTTCCGAATAATCTTGTAAAAACTTGATAAACAACGGTTTTGTTTTTAGTAGTATTTTGAACCATAGACTTTTTTTTGTTTTGAGCAATTGCATTTAATGACAAACCAAGAATGACAATTAGAATTATTTTTTTCATAATATAGAAAATTTAGTAACTTCACAAATATAAAAATTTGAATCATAAAATTATGCACTTGTAAATATTTCTTAATAAAAAATAAATCTTGATACAATTTTCATAAATTTGAAAAAAAATTAGAACTTGAAACAATTACTTTATTTTATAGGTTTATGCTTTAGTTTAGTGAATATAAATCCAATTTTTGCACAACAAACCAATAAAATTCTCATCGAATATTCAGATTTTGGTGATCGAAACGAAGCACTTCTTCCTGGAGCAGCACTTTTGACTGGCAACGTGCGCGTGAGTCATGACGGGGTTGTTTTAACGTGCAATAAAGCCTATTATTTCGAAAACGAGAACTACATCAAAGCCTTCGGAAATGTTCAAATGGTTCAAGGCGACACGCTTTTTTTGAATAGTAAATATGCCGAATATAACGGAAACGTAAAACAAGCCTATGCCACAGGAGATGTTGTTATGCGTTCCCCAGAAAGCACTTTGGTTACCGATACTATCAATTTTGACAGAGTAAAACAAGAAGCCTTTTATCGCTCCTTTGGTACGATCACAAATCGTGAGAACACTTTAAAAAGCAAATCTGGAACCTATTTTGTAAATCAAAAAAAATTCAAATTTAGAACTGCTGTAACAATCACAAATCCAAAATACCTCATTAAAACCAACAATTTAGATTATTATACCAATTCGGGTCATTCCTATTTGTATGGACCTTCGACAATCACAAGTAAACAAAACTACATTTATACCGAAAAAGGTTTTTATAATACCAAGAAAAATACGGGTCATTTTTTGAATAAATCCTATATTAAATATAATGATCGACTTATCAAAGGAGATAGTTTGTACTATGATAGAAATCGAGATTTTGCCTCTGCTACAAACAATGTAAAAGTTACAGATTCCATCAACAAAGGTGTAGTCAGAGGACATTATGCCGAGATTTATAAACAAAAAGATTCTTTATTTATGACCAAACACGCCGTGGCAGCAAGTTTGGTTGACAAAGACACGGTGTATATCCATGCAAAAAAACTACTGATAACTGGTAAAGAAGGAAACCGAATTCTTCGGGGTTTCAAAGATGCTCGTTTTTTCAAAAAAGACTTGACAGGCAAATGCGATTCCATTCATTCGGATTCTAAAGTAGCACTCACAAAACTCATTGGGAAACCCATTTTGTGGAATTTCGAAAATCAAATGACTGGCGATGTGATGCATTTGGTTGGAAACAATAAAACTCAAAAACTCGATTCACTCAAAGTGCTCAACAATGCTTTTTTAGTTTCGAAAGATACCATTGGAACTGGATATAATCAAGTAAAAGGTCAGAATTTATATGGAAAATTTAGAGATAGTAAACTCTATGAAGCCGACATCATAAAAAATACCGAAGTTATTTATTACATGCGAAATGAACAACATGAACTCATTGGAATAAATAAAAACGTGAGTAGTAAAATTAATTTAACTCTTGATGGAAATACCATTGACACCATGACTTTTTTCACTAATGTCGATGGTTTAATTTATCCTGAAAAAGAATTGCCTGAAAATGCTCGAAAACTTAGAGGTTTTATTTGGCGTGGCGAGGAACGAATTAAAACGATGGACGATATCTTTTCTCAAGAAGAAAAAGACATCGACGAACGAATTACAAAAAAAGCAAAAGCGGAATTGTGTAGTGATGCCGAAGATGTTCCCATGCCAATTCGAAAAGAAACTTTGAATTACGATAAAAAGAAGAAAAAGTAGGTTGGAAGTTGTGGGTTGTGAGTTTTGAGTTCAAGGTTTTATGTTTTGGGTGTCAAAAATCAACAAACCCCTAACCAAACATATTAAACTCGTAAGTGAGCATATAGCAAGTTGATAGTAATAGTAAAACTGAATATAAAAAATATATAAATCAATTATTAATTTAAAAATGAGTTTAACAATTCCAGTAGTTCTTATCGCAATAATTATAAGTTGCATCTATTTATTTAAGATTTTAAGAAATAAAAAGAAATGAATATTTTATTATCTTGTGGATCGGTTTTAGAACCATTAATAGGAATTGTATTTTCATCAATAATTTCAATAATAATATT
>JAYWEG010000088.1:0-2099 GCA_043779445.1 Bacteroidota bacterium | reverse complement strand
ATTTTTTTTACCCATGTTGCAAAAATAAGTTTTTGAAAGGATTTTTAATTGCATTTAAGAAAATATTCTAAAATTTTATTTTTTTATTATTTTGCTATTATAAATAAGTTAGTCTCAAAATATTGAATTCAAATATCATATCAATCTCACTTTTTCAAAACAAACCCAATTTTAACTTTAATTTTTCATAAAAATTATAACTTTTATGTTAAATTTTTATTTAACATTTGGATAATAAGAATAAATTACGTTAGATTTGTATATTATTTAACAATTAAAAACTTTCGCCTATTTGCAAATTTACTTTTTAGAGATTTATCTCAATTAAAAACTAACCTAAAAAGTAAACTTATGTCGAACGTTCAACTCCCAGATTCCATCTTGGTTAAAAGCTACATCGCAGGTGACGAAAGAGCACTCGAAGTTTTAATCAAAAGACATCAATCCAAAATTTACGGTTTTATTTATTCAAAAATTCCGGACAAAGCCATTTGTGACGATGTTTTTCAAGACACTTTCATGAAAGTGATCAAAACACTAAAATCAAATTCATATAACGAAGAAGGAAAATTTCTGCCTTGGGTCATGCGAATAGCTCACAATTTGACCATTGATCATTTTCGAAGAACAAAAAAAATGCCTATGTTTCGCGAGTCAGAAGAATTTTCTATTTTTTCTGTTATGAGCGACAGCTCGGCAACAATCGAAGGTAAAATGATTGCTGACCAAGTCGAATTAGATCTTCAAAAACTTGTGGAAGAATTGCCAGAAGATCAAAAAGAAGTACTGAAATTAAGAATGTATCAAGACTTGAGTTTCAAAGAAATATCAGAAATAACGGGAGTAAGCATTAATACCGCTCTAGGCAGAATGCGCTATGCCATCATGAATATTAGAAAAGTAATTGATAAAAATAAAATTATTTTGACTGATTAAACAATATATAGAAACTCTTTGCGTTTTGATTGTAAGTATAAACTAAACAAATCAAAAATGGCAAAAATTTACTCTAAAAAAATTGTTTCTTCAGAAAAAATGAAACCAAAAAAAGAAGTTATATCTTTTCTTCTCAATTACTCCAAAGCGTTGAGTATTGTAAAAACAAAATCAATGGCTATTGAAATAATAGCAAATTAAGATTTAAGCCGCTTTATTAAGTGGCTTTTTTCTTGTAATATTCTCTCAATAAACTTGGTTTACCAACAGTTTTTGTAATAATATCTCGTTCCAAATCCCAGCCTCGTGCTGGCGAATATTCTCGACCGTACCAAATTATTTGCAAGTGCAAATCGTTCCAAGCCGATTCGGGAAATAAACGTTTTGCGTCTTTCTCCGTTTGAACAACATTTTTACCATTCGTTAAACCCCATCGAATCATCAATCGATGGATGTGCGTATCCACTGGAAATGCAGGAAAACCAAATGCTTGAGACATCACTACACTTGCCGTTTTGTGACCCACCGCAGGCAATTCCTCCAATGCCACAAAACTTTGTGGCACTTCCCCATTGTATTTGTCTATTAAAATTTGAGACAAACCATGAATTCCTTTCGATTTCATAGGAGAAAGACCACACGGACGAATGATTGCTTTGATTTCTTCGACCGACATTTTAATCATATCAAACGGATTGTCAGCCTTTGCAAATAGAAGTGGTGTGATTTGATTTACACGAACATCTGTGCATTGTGCAGACAACAAAACGGCAATCAAAAGTGTATATGGATTATTGTGGTCCAACGGAATGGGGATCCTTGGATACAATTCTTTTAACGTTTTTATAACAAAAGCAACACGCTCTTTTTTATTCATTTTTCTGTAAATTTGATGTGTAAAAATACAATTTTATTTATCATGTGCCTAATCCAACTTTTTGTTTCAACTCCTCGTTTTTGAGTCTTTTTTTCTACAAAATTGCATTAACTTCTTTTAGTCGTTCCGCAATTTCAAGAAAAAATAGTCTCAAAAACTGTGGGGTTTCCACTTCAATTTGGGGCAGGAGCAAGGAGTTAACTGAAAAGAATAAAGATTAAAGACAATTGAATACATATCAATAAAAAAGCCTAAAAAAATAACAATATATAATCTATTGTCAGTA
>JAYWEG010000087.1:0-36147 GCA_043779445.1 Bacteroidota bacterium | reverse complement strand
TTCAGTCCGTATTGAATTCCATATAAATCCAACATTTATAAAGAATAAAACCAAAATTGCAATATTAATTTTTGAAATTTTATTTGATTTTGATTTTCTTGCATTATTTAATTTTTCATCGAATACCAAATCCCAATTTTCAGAAGGAGAAATGTTGTCCATAGATTCAAATTCTTTTAAAATAGTATTTATGTCTTTAGGGTTCATAATTAATCACTTTTTTATTTAGACGTTTATTTAATTTATTTCTGGCACTAATGTTCAATTATTCTATAAAAATATTTTTTAAATCGGTAGTAATTTTCTTTTTTGCTCTATAAACAAGGCTTTCCACGGCAATGGTTGTAGTTTTCATAATGTCTGCAATTTCTGAATTATCGAAACCATCGATTCTACTTAAAGTAAATGCAATTCTCTGATTTTCTGGTAATTGATTAAATGCTTTGTTGATTGTTTTGATGGTGTCAGAAGTTTCCATATCGGCATCGGGCATTTTTCCTCCGGAAATCCAATTGGCTACATCGTCAAGATGCAACATTTTTCCAATAGAAGAAATTCGTTTTTTTCGATTGCGTTTTTTTAGTTCGTCAAGGCTTTTAGTAATTGCAATTCGATAAATCCAAGTGGATAATTTGGAATCGCCTCTAAATGACTTTATGGATTGAAATACTTCTATAAAAACATCTTGCGAAACATCCTCTGCGTCTTCTTGATTTAACAAAAACTTATAGCACGTATTAATAACCCTATGTTTATATAGAATTACAAGTTCATTAAAAGCAAGTTTGTCTCCAGATTTTAAAGCCCGAAGCAAGGTTTCATCAGTCAAAACACTTAGAATTATTTGGGGAATATCCTCGTATTATATTTTTCAAATTTAGACGATAAAGTTTCTTATATCTGTCACGAAAGAAAATATAAAAGTTAATTGTGATTTGTTCATCTAATATTTTTTTAAATTAATATTTTGAAGAAAATTAAATACTTCTAAAACTTTAAAACAAATACTATATTTGCAATTCCAAATTAATTAGAATGTCAAAAAATATCGCTGGATTTTCTAAATTATCCAAAGAAGAAAAAATAAATTGGATTGCAAATACCTATTTTTCTAATCCTTCTGATGCCATTTTACAAGTAAAACAGTATTGGAACACAAATGAGAAGTTACAACAATTGCATGACGATTTTATAGAAAACACTATTTCTAATTTTTATTTACCTCTGGGTGTAGCTCCAAATTTTTTGATAAACGGTACTTTTTTTACGATTCCAATGGCAATCGAAGAAAGTTCAGTTGTTGCTGCAGCATCGAAATCTGCTAAATATTGGTCTGACCGTGGCGGATTTAAAACAACGGTTATCAACACAGAAAAAATTGGTCAGGTTCACTTTATTTTTAAAGGAAACTTTGAAATATTAGAGAAATTTTTCGAAAAAATAAAATCAAAATTAGTTGAAGAAACCGAAAGTATTACCAAAAACATGCAAAAACGTGGAGGAGGAATTCTTGACGTGGAATTGCGAAATAAATCTAATTTAATCGAAAATTACTTTCAATTGCATGCAACTTTCGAAACTAAAGACTCCATGGGTGCAAACTTCATCAACTCGTGTTTGGAGCAATTTGCAAAAACTTTAAAACACGAAGCGTTAGAAAACGTAGATTTTTCCGAAGCTGAAAAAAACATTGAAGTAGTGATGAGTATTTTGTCTAATTACGTTCCGAATTGCATTGTTAGAGCCGAAGTTTCTTGCAAAATATCTGAAATGCAAGATAAAAACATAGAAAATCCAGTAGAGTTTGCAGAAAAATTTGTTCGTGCAGTCGAAATTGCTAATGTAGAGCCTTTTAGAGCCGTAACACACAACAAAGGAATTATGAACGGAATCGATGCTGTAGTGCTAGCTACAGGAAATGATTTTAGAGCTGTCGAAGCTGGAATTCATGCCTATGCTGCAAGAGATGGACAATACAAAAGTTTATCGAATGCAAAAATCGAAAAAGGTATTTTTAGTTTTTGGATAGAAATTCCATTAGCGCTCGGAACCGTCGGAGGATTAACTTCTTTGCATCCGTTGGTTAAATTTTCTTTAGAAATGTTAGAAAAACCTTCGGCAAAAATGCTCATGCAAATTGTTGCGGTTGCTGGACTGGCGCAAAATTTTGCTGCTTTGAGGTCTTTGACAACGTCCGGAATTCAAGAAGGTCATATGAAAATGCACTTGAATAATATTCTAAACCAATTCCAAGCCAATGAAAACGAACGAGTTTTAATAAAAAAACATTTTAAAACAAACACTGTTTCGCATTCCTCTGTTGTAGATTTCATAAAACATTTGAGAAATTAATCAAAAAAACTCATGAATTAAATCCTAGAAAGGTACAATAAACAAGTCTTAAAAACGTTTTGAAATAATATATAAAATGTATACAATTACACGTTATAGTATACATTAATTTGTATAACTTTGCATACAAAATAATATTCACTTTTAAAACCCAAAAAAAATAATATGGGATTTTTTGATTTCATGACCGAGGATATAGCAATTGACCTTGGTACCGCAAATACGCTAATCATTCATAACGACAAAGTTGTTATTGACAGTCCATCTATTGTTGCTCGCGATAGAATTTCTGGAAAAATTATAGCCGTTGGGAAAGAGGCAAATTTAATGCAAGGGAAAACTCATGAAAACATAAAAACCATACGCCCTTTGAAAGATGGTGTTATTGCAGATTTTGATGCTTCTGAACAAATGATAAAATTGCTCATCAAAAGCATTCCAGCGCTTCAAAAAAAACTGTTTACCCCAGCGTTGCGAATGGTTGTTTGCATACCGTCTGGAATTACTGAGGTCGAAATGCGTGCGGTAAAAGAAAGTTGTGAACGAGTAAACGGAAAAGAAGTTTATTTAATCCATGAGCCAATGGCAGCAGCTATTGGAATTGGAATCGATATCATGCAGCCAAAAGGGAATATGATTGTCGATATTGGAGGTGGAACGACAGAAATTGCAGTAATTGCCTTGGCAGGAATTGTTTGTGATAAATCTGTAAAAATCGCAGGTGATGTTTTTACTAATGACATTGTTTATTATATGAGAACACAACACAATCTATTTGTAGGGGAATCAACCGCAGAAAAAATTAAAATAGAAATCGGTGCAGCCATAGAGGATTTAGATTCTCCACCAGAGGATATGTCCGTACAAGGGCGAGATTTGTTGACCGGAAAACCAAAACAAGTAAATGTTTCGTACAGAGAGATTGCTAAAGCATTAGACAAATCAATTCAGCGAATCGAAGATGCTGTTATGGAAACTTTGTCTCAAACACCTCCAGAATTAGCCGCAGATATTTATAATACTGGGATTTATCTCGCTGGCGGCGGATCCATGTTAAGAGGGTTAGACAAACGTATCTCTCAAAAAACAGATTTACCTGTTTACATCGCCGAAGATCCTTTGAGAGCCGTGGTTCGTGGAACAGGAATGGCGTTAAAAAACATCACAAAATACAAAAGCATTTTAATTAAGTAATTTTAATATTTTAGTGAATTTTAATTTTTTTTTACCTTAAAAATTATATCTTTTAGAGATGCAGCAAATATTTAATTTTATTTTAAAAAACAGTAATCGTTTACTGTTTTTGTTGCTTTTGGGTATTTCTTTTGGTCTAACTCTGCAATCGCATTCGTATCATAAGAGTAAAATGATTAGTTCTGCGAATTTTGTTTCAGGAAATGTGTATAATGAAATTAATAATGTCGAAGAATATTTTAGTCTCAAAACCCAAAATGATAAATTAGCTGCTGAAAATGCCATGCTAAAAATTATTCTTTTTAATAAAAAAGACACTACAAATGTTGTAAGAATCAAAGATTTACAAGGCGTTAATAAAACAAATATCATACTTTCGAAAGTGATTCATAATTCTTATAATATTCATGAAAATTATTTAACCATAAATACTGGTGCTGAAAAAGGAGTAAAATCAGGAATGGGAGTTATCAATGATTTTGGGGTTGTTGGAGTAATAGAAAATACATCTAAAAACTATGCAACTATTATAAGTGTTTTGAATAAAACAAATATAATTAATGCAAAAATAAAAAACTCAAATCGCTACGGATCCTTAATTTGGGATGGAAAAAGTACAGGATTTGTGCAACTAATAAATATTCCAAGATTGGCAACTGTTCAAAAGGGTGATACCATTGTAACAGGAGGTCAATCCGAAATTTTTCCTGAAAATATAAATATTGGTACTGTTGAGAGAAAATTTACGGAAAAAACAAACAATTATTACACGCTAGACATCAAACTTTTTAATGATATGACAAATCTTGGTCATGTATATATTCTAAAAACCAAAGATAGCGAAGAAATCAAACAACTCGAGGAAATAAAAAACACAAAATCAGTTGTGAAATAATGAATAGTAGTGCCTTCATAAACAATTGTGCCAGATTTGTATTGTTGCTTGCAGCACAAATTCTTATTTTCAATTATTTTGATTTATTGGGTTTTATTAATCCATATCCATATATTCTTTTCATTATACTTTTTCCGGTTAACGGAAACAAATCTGCTCTACTTCTGGCGGCTTTTAGTTTAGGAATCATCATGGATTTATTTTTAAATTCTGGAGGGGTACACGCATTTGCTTGTGTTGTTTTAGCCTATGTAAGGCCCAATATTTTTAAATTTGCATTTGGATTGAGTTATGAATATCAAACTGTGAAACTCAATGATATTTTAACCCCAGAACGATTCTCTTTCATTTTAGTATCAGTTTTGATACATCATTTATGCTTGTTTGCTCTGGAAGTTTTTAGTGTTACTTTAGTTTGGAACATGTTGTACATATCACTTTTTAGTGTAATTGCTACAATCATTTTATCAATAATTATCATCTATCTTATAAAACCTAAAAGACGATGAGAAAAACGCTTCTTCCGACTTTGATAATAATTTCATCAATTCTTTTGGTGATTCGACTCTTTTATTTGCAAATAATCGATGATTCACTTCGATTAAAATCTGATGATAATGCTATAAATATAAAATATGATTATCCCGAACGAGGCTATATTTTTGACAGAAATAATGTTTTGATGGTTGCAAATCAACCTTCCTATGATATTATGGTCACGCCTCGTGATATTAAAAACCTCGATACATTAGATTTTTGTAATTTATTAAATATTACAAAAGAAGACTTTATAAAAAAAATTGAAAAAGCAAAAATCTACAGTCCAAGACTCCGATCTGTTTTTATGCCCCAACTCAACAAAAAAGAATTTGCAGCATTTGAGGAAAAAGTAAGAAAATTTTCGGGATTTGAAATTCAAAAAAGATCTTTGCGAGATTATCAAATAGCTGTTGGAGCAAATGTTTTTGGCTTTATAACCCAAGTAAATGATAAAATCATAAAAAAACATCCCTACTATAATTCCGGTGATTTAATTGGCCGTCAAGGTGTCGAAGAAAGTTACGAAGAGGATCTTAGAGGCATAAAAGGTGTGAAATACCTCCAAAAAAACAAATACAACCAAGATATAGGTTCGTATAAAGAAGGGAAATTTGATACTATTTCTATTCAAGGAAAAGACATCACACTCACTATTGATAGCGAACTTCAAAAATATGGCGAAGAATTAATGATAAACAAACGCGGAGGAATTGTTGCAATTGAACCCAAAACAGGCGAAATATTAGCATTAGTAACCGCTCCATCCTATGATCCTGCATTACTTGTCGGACGGGAGCGTTCAAGAAATTATACCCTATTGTACAATGACTCTTTGGCAAAACCAACCTATGATCGAGGGTTATTAGCAGAATATCCCCCAGGTTCTCCTTTCAAAATCATGACCGGTTTAATTGGTTTGCAGGAACAAGTTATTGACGAGCAAAGCACATTTATGTGTTATCATGGAATGAGAATCGGAGGTCATTTCATGAAATGTCACGGGGCAGGAGCCTATCAATTACACAACGGAATCTACGCTTCTTGTAATTCTTATTTTGCAAGTGTGTACATGAAAACGATTAATAAATACCAAAGTCCAAATGAAGCCGTGGATGTTTGGGGAAATCATTTAAAAAGTTTTGGAATTGGCGGTTTTATGGGCTATGATCTTCCTACGGGTCGTAAAGGCAATATCCCAACCGGTAAATATTATAAAAAAGTGTATCCAAACGGGGGATGGCATGGTTCTACAATTGTTTCAAATGCAATCGGACAAGGCGAGGTTTTGATGACACCAATTCAATTAGCAAATATGGCCGCTGCAGTTTCCAACCAAGGATATTTTTATACTCCACACATTATCAAAAAAATTCAAGGAAGAAAAATTGATGCAAAATTCACTACAAAACATGTAACTACAATAGATAAAAAATATTTTCCTCCTGTAATTAGCGGAATGTTCGATGTGTACAACAAAGGTACGGCTCATGGATTGAATGTTCCAGAAATCAATATTTGCGGAAAAACAGGTACAGCAGAAAACTATGCAAGAGTAGATGGGAAAAGAGTTAAAATGAAGGATCACTCTATTTTTGTTGCATTTGCTCCAATGGAGAATCCTAAAATTGCTATAGCAGTTCTTGTAGAAAATGGAGGTTTTGGTGCCACAATTGCTGGACCAATTGTGAGTTTAATGATCGAAAAATATTTGAAAAAGAAAATCACAATGAAACCTCTCGAAAAAAGAATTTTAGCCACAAGTCTTCAGGCACAATATGCTCGATTTGTAAAAAAAGAAAATGATACAATTTTAGATAATATACCAAAAGAGCGAATTTTACCGATAATTCCAAAACAAAAACCAAAAACTGACACCATCAGTGATGATACAGATCATACCTAAACATAAACCATGAAAAACCAAAGTGTATCTAGTAATATCGATTGGGTGAGTGTCTTGATATTCATTACGCTTGTTGTTTTGGGGTGGCTAAATATATACTCATCTTCACTTTCCATTTCAACGAAAGACGCCTCTATAATTGATGTAACACAAGTTTATGGAAAACAGATGATTTTTATAATCTTAACCATTCCAATAATTTTTGTCGTTCTCTTTGCTGATTCAAAATTCTACGAAAAATATTCATCCATAATTTTTGCAGTTTCTTTAATTTCACTTCTTGGGCTTTTTGTAGCCGGAAAAACCATTGCCGGTCAACGTTGTTGGTATGGAATCGGAAGTTTTACACTGCAACCATCAGAATTTGCAAAAGCTGCAACCGCACTTGCATTAGCAAAATTTTTGAGTGATGTACAAGTAAATCTTAAGAGCGGAAGCGATCAAATCAAGGCTTTAGCAATTGTGTTCTTGCCTGTTTTGCTAATTTTACCACAGCCTGATCCCGGAAGTGCGCTCATATATTCTGTGTTTTTATTAGTTCTTTATCGCGAAGGTTTGCCATCATGGTATATTCTTACTGGTGCGATTGCCATATTATTATTTGTAATGGCACTAATCCTTCAACCCATTTATATTGTTCTAATTGCATTTTTAATACTAGGTTTTATATATTTCAAAAGTAGAATAATCAATAGAAGTATACTTTTTAGTAGTGTGATTCTAGTATTAATTTCGGGCTATGTCTTTTCTGTAGATTATGTTTTCAACAATGTTTTCAAACAACATCATCGCGATCGTTTCAATATTTTATTAGGCAAAGCAGTCGATCTAAAAGGAATTGGCTACAATACCAACCAGTCAAAAATTGCAGTTGGTTCGGGTGGTTGGTTCGGAAAAGGGTTTTTAGAAGGCACCCAAACCAAAGGAGGATTTGTTCCAGAGCAACACACCGATTATATATTCACAACCGTTGGCGAAGAATGGGGATTTGTTGGCTCCATCATCGTTTTACTCCTTTTCACAGGATTGGTTCTCAGAATTTTATATCTAGCAGAGCGACAAAAAACAAAATTTAGTCGTGTGTATGGTTATTGTGTCGCTGGAATTTTATTCATACATACATTCGTGAACATCTCTATGGTTTTGGGCGTTTTTCCAACCATTGGTGTTCCGCTTCCATTCTTTTCTTATGGCGGTTCTGGACTTTGGGGTTTTACAATTTTGTTATTTATTTTTCTAAAAATGGACTCAAACAAAGTAAATGAGTGGTAAATAAAATTTTGTAAAAATCATTTGCAAAACAAGTTTCTATTTCATTACTTTGTAATGTTCTTAAAATTATTGATTGTTATCACGAAAGCTCGAGGGATTAGACCCAATGACAGCTTAGCAACCCTTTCAAGTAAAGAAGGTGCTACATTCTATTCGTTATACTGAACTTGTTTCAGTATCTCGAAACAGATAACCTAGAGAATTCTCTCAACTTTCCTCATAACAAAAACTATTTTTAAAACGCATCAGATTTTTCTGGAGCCATTTCCTGCTATTCGCTATATCCACGCAAAAAGCGTGGGATACCGCTGCTATCAGGGCTAGGTACACTATTAAAATCAACAAATTAGTTAAAATCAAAACTTTGTGAACCTTCAAGTTTGCTCAGTGAATCTTTGAGATAAATGTCAACAATACAACAAGAAATAAAAAAAAGAATCCTAGTTCTAGACGGAGCTATGGGAACCATGTTGCAACGCCACAATTTTTCCGAGGAAGATTTTCGAGGCGAACGCTTCAAAGATTTCCCACATCCATTAAAAGGAAACAACGATTTATTATCCATAACCCAACCCGAAGCCGTAAAAGAAATACATCGAAAATATTTTCAGGCTGGAGCCGATATTGTCGAAACAAACACTTTTTCAGGCACAACAATAGGAATGGCCGATTATTATCTCGAAGATTTGGTTTACGAACTCAACTTTCAATCAGCAAAGATTGCAAAACAAGTTGCCGATGAGTTTACCGATAAACCGCGATTCGTTGCTGGAGCAATAGGTCCAACCAACCGAACAGCATCTATGTCGCCAGATGTCAACGATCCAGGATTTAGAGCCGTAACCTTCGACGAATTACGAATAGCATACAAGCAACAAACCGAAGCTTTAATCGATGGTGGCTGTGATGTGTTATTAGTCGAAACCATTTTTGATACACTCAATGCCAAAGCAGCACTTTTCGCCATCGAAGAAGTTAAAGAAGAACGCAGTCTCGATATTCCAGTAATGGTTTCAGGTACCATTACCGACGCCTCAGGGCGAACACTTTCTGGTCAAACCGTCGAAGCATTCCTTATTTCTATTCAGCATATTGATTTATTGAGCATTGGTTTCAATTGCGCACTCGGAGCCGACCAATTGAAACCTTATCTAAAAAGATTGTCAATGAACACGCAACTTAACATTTCAGCACATCCAAACGCTGGATTACCGAACGCTTTTGGACAATATGATCAAACTCCAGAAGAAATGCAAGCGTTGATTAGAGAATATTTGCAAGACAATTTAGTAAACATCATTGGTGGTTGCTGTGGTACAACACCAGAACATATAAAATTAATCGCTGAAGTCGCAGTAGAATTCAAACGTAGAGACGTAATTCATCACGTCTAAATATAAAAAACAACCCTGTCAGGGTTCAAAACCCTGACAGGGTTAGAATAATAAATAAATGTCAGAAAAAAAATATTTACAACTTTCTGGTCTCGAACCATTAACGATAACCCCAGAAACAAATTTTGTTAACGTTGGAGAAAGAACAAACGTTACTGGTTCACGAAAATTCCTTCGATTAATAAAAGAAGAAAAGTACGACGAGGCACTTTCTGTAGCTCGAGATCAAGTCGAAGGTGGTGCTCAAATCATCGATATTAATATGGATGAAGGAATGCTCGACGGTGTTTATGCCATGACAAAATTTCTAAATCTAATTGCCTCTGAACCAGATATTTCTCGCGTTCCAATAATGATTGACAGTTCCAAATGGGAAATTATCGAAGCTGGATTAAAAGTCGTTCAAGGCAAATCGGTTGTGAATTCCATTTCTTTAAAAGAAGGCGAAGCACAATTTATACATCATGCCAAATTGGTCAAACGTTATGGTGCAGCAGTAATTGTTATGGCATTTGACGAAAACGGTCAAGCAGATAATTACAAACGACGTATCGAAATTTGCAAAAGAAGTTATGATATTTTGATTTACAAAGTTGGTTTCCCAGCCCAAGATATTATTTTTGATCCCAATATTTTTCCTGTTGCAACAGGAATGGACGAACACAAATTGAATGCCTTGGATTTCTTTAGAGCTACCAAATGGATTCGTGAAAATTTGCCTTATGCACATATTTCTGGTGGCGTAAGTAATATTTCGTTTTCATTTCGTGGCAACGATAAAGTTCGAGAAGCGATGCATTCCGCATTTTTGTACCATGCCATTCAAAACGGGATGACCATGGGAATTGTAAACCCAGAAATGTTAGAAATTTATGATGAAATCGATAAAACTTTATTAGAACACGTTGAAGATGTTTTACTAAATCGTCGTGATGACGCCACCGAAAGACTGTTAGATTTAGCCGAGAGTTTCAAAGGTGATTTCAAAATCAATGAAAAAGAAATCGCTTTATGGAGAAATGACAGTTTTCAAGAAAGATTAATTCATTCATTAGTAAAAGGAATCGACGAATTTATTGAAGAAGATGTCGAAGAAGCGAGACAATTATCAGCCAAAGCGATAGATGTAATTGAAATTCATTTAATGGCAGGAATGTCAGTTGTTGGTGATTTATTTGGTTCGGGAAAAATGTTTTTGCCACAGGTTGTAAAATCGGCACGTGTAATGAAAAAAGCAGTGGCGCATCTTTTACCTTTTATTGAAGCAGAAAAAGATTCGACGACTTCATCTTCGAATGGAAAAATTTTAATCGCAACCGTAAAAGGCGATGTTCACGATATCGGAAAAAATATTGTATCAGTCGTTATGGCTTGTAACAACTTCGAAATGATTGATTTAGGAGTTATGGTTCCGCCAGAAAAAATTATTGCTGAAGCCATAAAACACAACGTTGACATCATCGCTTTAAGCGGATTAATCACGCCTTCGTTGGACGAAATGGTTTATTTAGCCAAAGAAATGGCTCGTAATAAAATGACAATTCCGTTGATGGTTGGTGGCGCAACAACCTCACGAGCGCATACCGCTGTTAAGATTGCACCCGAATATCCATTTACGGTTTTACATACAACAGATGCTTCAAAAGCAGTGGCTGGCGCTAGTAATTTGATGCAAAAAAATGCAAATATTGAATACAAAAAGAACATTCGAGCAGAATATGATAAACTTCGAGAAGGTTATTTAAGTAGAAGTCGCGATAAAAATTTCTTATCGATTGAAGAAGCCCGTAAAAATAAATTAAAACTCGATTGGAAAAATTATAAACCCATAAAACCAAATTTTATTGGAACAAAAAGCATCGAAGTTGATTTAGTAGATTTAGTAGATTTTATCGATTGGACACCATTTTTTCAATCATGGGAATTGTTTGGAAAATATCCAGCAATTCTAACCGATGAAGTTGTTGGTGAACAAGCAACAGCCGTTTTTGCAGATGCACAAAAAATGTTGAAACAATTATTAGAAGAAAAATGGTTGACTGCCAAAGGCGTTTTTGGAATTTTTGAGGCGAATACAGTAAATGATGATGATATAATCCTCCCCAACCCCGCCGAAGGAGGGGCTTTGAACTTGATTACGCTAAGACAACAATCACAAAAAACTGCAGGAGCACCAAACATTGCGTTATCCGATTTTATTGCACCAAAAGATTCTGGTATTCAAGATTATATGGGCTGTTTTTGTGTAACAACGGGTTTTGGAGTGGACGAAAAAGCATTGGAATTTGAAAAACAATTAGATGATTATAATTCGATTTTAATCAAAGCATTGGGCGATCGTTTTGCCGAAGCATTTGCCGAATATTTGCATCTAAAAATTCGAAAAGAAATTTGGGGCTATGCCTCTGAAGAAAATTTATCAAACCAAGATTTAATTAAAGAAGAATACAAAGGAATTCGTCCAGCACCAGGATATCCTGCGTGTCCAGACCATTTAGAAAAACCAACCATCTTTAAATTGTTGAATGTTGAAGAAGAAATTGGAGTAACATTAACTGAAAGTATGGCAATGTGGCCAACATCATCTGTGTCAGGATATTATTTTGGACATCCAGAAAGTAAATATTTCGGACTCGGAAAAATAAAAGAAGATCAAGTCATTGATTATGCCAAACGAAGAGGGATTTCAACAGAAAAGGCAATGAAATGGCTTGCGCCGAATATTGCAGATTAATAATTGTGCTAATGTACAAGTCATAAAGTCTTATCGGACATTGGACGTTAAGAAATTAAGACATCAAGACAAACTAAATGAAAGTAACACAACACATAGAAGACGCCAACGGAAAACCACTTTTTTCGTTCGAAATATTGCCACCATTAAAAGGACAAAATATTCAATCTATTTTTGATAGTATCGATCCGTTAATGGAATTCAATCCGCCATTTATTGATGTAACATATCATCGTGAAGAATACGAATATAAGGAATTACCGAGCGGATTATTAGAAAAGAAAATCGTAAAAAAACGACCTGGCACTGTCGGAATTTGCGCTGCAATTCAAAATAAATATCCTGTTGATGCAATTCCACATATACTTTGTGGTGGATTTAATAAAGAAGATACCGAAAATTTATTGATTGATTTAGATTTTCTTGGTATTGATAATGTGGTGGCTTTGCGAGGCGATGCGCTTAAAACCGAAACCTATTTCAAGCCCGAAAAAGCAGGAAACGAGTATGCTTCGGATTTGGTTTTGCAAATTGCCAATCTAAACAAAGGAATTTATTTAGATGAAGACTTACAAAATTCGGCTGAAACTAATTTTTGTATTGGCGTTTCGGCGTATCCCGAAAAACACATGGAAGCACCAAGTTTGGATTCTGACATTCATTTCTTAAAGCAAAAAATCAAAAACGGAGCTGAATACATTATTACTCAAATGTTTTTTGATAACAAAAAATTCTTTGATTTTGTTAACAAATGTCGCGCAGCAGGAATTACAATTCCAATAATTCCTGGATTGAAGCCCATTGCGACCAAAAAACAATTGAATCTAATTCCACATCGATTTTCATTAGAATTACCCGATGATTTGATTATGGCTGTTGTAAAAGCAAAAGATAATGACGCAGTAAAACAAATTGGAATTGAGTGGTGCGTGCAACAAAGTAAAGAAATTGTTACAGAAGGATTTTCTGCATTGCATTATTATTCTATGGGAAAACCAGATAATATTAGAGCCATTGCAAAAGAAGTTTTTTAGAATTTAGGATTTTTTTTCAAATCCCAAACTGTTTTAAATGATGGTCTAAATGTCTGTATGTTAATATTCCCCATTCGTCTAGTGTCATTTCACCAAAAAAAGGATGTGTTTTTAGAGAAATTATTGATGCACCTTTTTTACCAAAATCAACGACAAAATTTACCAAAATTGATTTTTGAGTTTCAAAATCGGCATCCGTTTTTATGATAAAATCTCTAACCGTTGGCATGTTTTTAGAAAGTGGTTTGTTGCCTAAAAAAACTTTTTTAGCTATTTTACCAAATAGAAACCCAATAAAACTTCGTTTTAATTCTAAACTTCCTGTGGCAACTTCCAATGGCTTTTGACAATGTTCCAACATCTGTGAAACCGACATTTTGCCCCAAAGTCTTTGAGAATTAGGAGTTAGTTTTTCTATTCTATTAAGAATTTCTTGATTGTCGTTTGGGTTGAAAATATTTGACATGTAATATAAAATTTTTATTATTAACTATACAAAAAACCAACTTGCTACCAAAATCGCTGTAATCACACAAATTAAATCGACCAAAAGCATCGTCATTAAAGTATAACGTGTGTTTTTGATGTTGATTGAACCAAAGTAAACAGCAATTACATAAAATGTAGTTTCAGCGCTACACTGGAAAATACAACTCAATCGACCAGTCAACGAATCGACTCCAAAAGTTTTCATCGAATCGATCATAAAACCTCGTGAACCACCAGAACTAAAAGGACGAAGCATAGCAACAGGTAACGAATTTGTAATTTCAGAATTTACACCAATACTGGCAAAAATAAACGAAAGCCCATTACTAATGATCTCAAATAATCCACTATTTCTGAAAAACGAAATTGCCACCAACATTCCCAAAACATAAGGAAAAATCTTTACTCCAGTTTGCAAGCCGTTTTGTGCTCCAATGACAAAAGCATCAAAAATGGTTGTATTTATTGCAGTAAATTTCTTTTCATGAATGAACGAAAAAACCAACGTAAAAGCAATTATTGCAACCAACATCAATCCAGATAAATTTGAGGTGAAAAAGTTTTTTCCGATTAAATCCAAAGTATTAATATAGAATAATAACCCAACAATTGCGGCAATCAAAGTCATTAATCCAATGAGCAACGAAGCACTCCTGAAATTAATTTTCTGACGAATTCCAACTATAATAAAAGCAGCAATTGTTCCCACGAACGATGTGATTATGCAAGGTAACATTACATCCGCAGGATTGGCAGCATTTTCTGCAGCGCGATAACCAATTATCGAAGTCGGAATCAAGGTCAAGCCCGCAGCGTGCAGACACATAAACATAATTTGGGCATCACTTGCCTTGTCTTTTTCAGGATTCAATTCCTGCAAACTTTGCATTGCTCTTAGTCCAAACGGTGTTGCTGCGGAATCCAATCCCAAGAAATTTGCAGCAAAATTCAAGGTCATGTACGATATCGATTCGTGGTTTTTGGGAATCGTTGGAAAGATTTTCACGAAAACAGGACTCAAAAATTTAGATAATTTTTCGGCTGCGCCAGAGTCAATCAAAAGTTGCATGATTCCACAGAAAAAGGCTAAATAGGCAATCAATGGCAAAATCAAATCGAACAAACTCGTTTTGCAAGTTGGCAGCAATCCATCAGATTTTTGAACGCCACTAAAAATTTTTACCGTTTTATTTTTATAAACATATGTCGTATCAGGATTAGTTTCGACTTTGTTAATAATCATCGTTTTGTCTGGAGCCATATCAATACTGTCACGGACAAATTTTGGCAATTGTTCTAAATATTTTTCAGAAATCAAAATAGGATCGTCTTTTTTGCCGTTCAACATAAAATCAATCGTATAATTACTGCCCACAAAAAGGCTTACAACTATAAATGCAATTGACGAAATGAAAATCGCTAACCAAAATCTACTTAATACCATATTGTCAATTTTTTGCTAATGTAATATTTTTTATTTACTTCGTCAGTTCGCACGCTCAGGCCAGATTTAAGCCGATCTCGTTATCATTCCAAAAAAATTCGGCGAAGATAAAAAGGCTACACATGAATAATTTCTTCTTCAATCAATAAATCTTCTCTTCGCAAGCGCAAGAAAATTTGAGCCACTGCAATGGTATCTTTTTCGCAATACGTGACAATTCTGTCAATATCTTTTTTGACATAAAAAACATGACCCACTTGCGAACCATCAATATCACCTTTAGATGATGGGATTCCGAGAACTTTACACATCAATTTCAAGGAAGTATAATGTTTGTAATCGCCAAATTTCCATAGTTCTAAAGTATCTAAATGTGGGATTTCCCAAGGTTTTTTCCCAAACAAATTGAGTTTGTTTGGAATCGCAATGTTGTTGATAATCATTCGTCGAGCAATAAACGGGATATCAAATTCCTTGGCATTATGTCCACACAAAACATGTTGCGGTTGGTTGAAATGATTATTTAAAAGATTGATAAAATCATGTAGAATTTTATTTTCGTCACCAAAAAAACTCGTAACTCTAAAGTTTCGAATATCACCTTTTATTGTAAAATAGCCCACCGAAATGCATACAATTTTACCAAACTCAGCCCAAATTCCAGCTCGATCGTAAAATTCCTCGCAAGTAAATTCTTCCTTGCGTTGGTATTGGGTTTTGTGTTCCCAAAGTTGCTTCATGTCATCATCAAGCAAATTAAAATTTTCTTCTAGCGGAACGGTTTCTATATCAAGAAATAGAATATTATTGAGGTTTATTTTTTCAATCATAAATTTGGATTTCTTAGATTTGAGTTGTCAAAACTTTAATTTTTAAAAGTCTAAGATAGTCTAAATTTCTTAAAATCTAAGAAGTCTATCTTAAAATAAACTTTGTTGATTTGTTGGATTTTCATGCTCCAACAACCATTTTTTGCGCCACAAACCGCCAGCATAACCCGTAAGTGACCCGTCAGCTCCAATTACACGATGACAAGGAACAACGATCCAAAGTGGATTTTTTCCGTTTGCCGTTGCTGCTGCACGAATGACTTTTGGATCTCCAAGTTTTTTGGCTAAATCCATATAAGACATGGTTTTCCCGAAAGGAATATTTGTTAATTCTTGCCAGACTTTTTGTTGAAAATCAGTGCCTTTAGGGTTGATTTTAAAAGTAAAATTGGTTCTTTTTCCATCGAAATAGTCGTGGAGTTGATTGACAGCTTCTTTGAGGTTTTCAGGAATTTCGATTGTCAATTCGCCTTCCGACAAAATAGAAATTACTGAAATTCCGTTTTCATCACCTTCTATTTTTGTGATTCCTAATGGTGATTTTATAAAGCAAGTTTCCATATTACAAATTTAACCACAAAGGTTATAAGGTTTGAACAAAGAACAAAAGTTTTTATTTTGAATTGCTCAAAATATATAATTCTAATGCTTTCAATTCGTTATCAGACATTGCTTTTGTAATCGTGAAATTAGTTTTCATGACCTCATATTGACTAGGATCGACAATTGGTTTGGCATCGTTTTTTAGAAAATCGACGATGTTTCCATTTTTTTCTTTGTAAATTTTTGCCATTTCCTGAATGCTAGGCCCAATGACTTTTTGATTGACTAAATGACAAGCCACACAATTTCCTTTTCCTTCGAATAATTTTTTTCCGAGTTCAATTGGAGTTTGGTTTGTTGCACTTTCGACAGTTTTGGTTTCTTGATTTTTGCAAGAAAAAAGGATTATAATTGTGAATAAAAAAAATATTTTTTTCATGATTGTTGATTTAAAATTACAGCTGCTTCTTTAGCAAAATATGTCGAAATTAGGCTTGCGCCCGCTCTTTTAATACACATTAATTGCTCCATCATAATCTTGTCCTGATCCAGCCAACCTCTTTCGGAAGCAGCTTTTATCATGGCGTATTCGCCCGAAACATGAAAAACAGTTACAGGAACATTCACCGCGTTTTTGACTTCGCGAACAATATCAAGATAGGCAATTCCTGGTTTTACCATAACCATATCGGCACCTTCTTCGACATCCATAAGTGCTTCTTTGATAGCTTCGATGCGGTTGGCATAATCCATTTGATAGGTTTTTTTGTCTTTCGGAATTTCCATCAAGTCTACTGGCGCACTGTCTAAAGCATCACGAAATGGTCCATAAAAAGCGGATGCATATTTAGCAGAATAACTCATAATTCCCACATTTTCGTAACCTGCAGCGTCTAAACCTTGACGTAAACGTAGAACTCGTCCGTCCATCATGTCGCTTGGCGCAACAAAATCGGCTCCAGCTTGTGCGTGAGAAACTGCCATTTTTACTAAGGCTTTGTTGGTTGCATCGTTGGCAATATCTCCGTTTTCGATGATTCCGTCGTGACCAAAAATTGAATATGGATCTAACGCCACATCTGGCATAACTATCATTTCTGGACAGGCTGCTTTGATTGCTTTTATAGCTCTTTGCATTAATCCTTCTGGATTCCAGGCTTCTTTTCCGGTATTATCTTTTAGGGATTCATCTACTTTTACATAAATATTTATCGCACGAATTCCTAGTTCGAAAATTTCTTTAACTTCTTCGACGGTTAAATCGATTGAACGACGATAAATTCCGACCATAGAAGGAATTTCTATTTTTATATTTTCGCCTTCTGTGATGAACATCGGGAACATGAAATCTTTTGGACTTAATGTGGTTTCACGAACTAAAGAACGAATTGATTCATTAGTTCTTAATCTTCTTCCTCTTTGTAGTGGGAACATAATATGTTGTTTAAATTGTTTAAAAGTTTAAGGTTTAACGTTGTTTTGCTTTGCGCTTAAACCCAATCTATTGGTTTTTCTAAAACTTTAATTAATTTTTCTTCTTCGCTTCCGGAAACTGGATGATGGTCATAAACCCATTGCACATTTGGTGGTAAAGACATCAAAATACTTTCTATTCGTCCGTTGGTTTTGAGTCCAAAAAGAGTGCCTTTGTCATGAACCAAATTAAATTCTACATAACGACCACGACGGATTTCTTGCCAAGTTTTTTGTGTTGGAGTATAGGGTAAATCTTTTCTTTTTTCTAAAATTGGAATGTATGCATCTAGGAAACTATTTCCAACTTCGGTTACAAAATGGTACCAATCTCCAATTTTCATGTCTTCTGTTTGCTTCGCCAGTTCGCTATTGCTCGTGTCTTTGCAATAATCGAAGAACAATCCGCCAATTCCACGAGCTTCGTTTCTGTGAGCGTTCCAAAAATAATCGTCGCATTGTTTTTTATATTTTGGATAAAACTCTGGATTGTGTTTGTCGCAAGCCAATTTACAAGTTTGATGAAAATGAATGGCATCTTCTTCAAATAAATAATAAGGTGTCAAATCTTGTCCTCCTCCAAACCACTGATTAATAATTTCGCCTTTGTCGTTATACATTTCAAAATACCGCCAATTGGCATGAACTGTTGGTGCCATTGGATTTTTTGGATGAATCACCAAACTCAATCCGCAGGCAAAAAAATCGGCTTCTCCAACATTAAACATTTTCTGCATCGAATCTGGTAATTTTCCGTGAACTGCTGAAATATTTACTCCGCCTTTTTCGATTACATTTCCGTTTTCAATCACGCGTGTTCGTCCGCCGCCACCTTCTGGACGAGTCCAAATGTCTTGTCGAAATTTGACTTTGCTTTCGACAGCTTCTAATCCGTTACAGATTTGATCTTGAAGATTTTGTATGTATTGGTTGAATTTATTTTTCATTTAAAATTGATAATCAAACTTTTTTAATCAGATGAAATTAATTAATGTACTTTATTTTTTTTCCGCTTTCTTGAATTTCAATTTTGACAATATCGGAAAATAAAACTTTTACAATTGCTTTAGGAAAAAATCTTGCTTTATATCCCGTTAGTGTATCATTTTCAAGTTTCATACTATCAAAATAAAAATGTTTTCGTTTTCCGTTATTAAGAGTGATTCGCATTTCTAATGAAGGCGCATTATCAAGAATTTTTGGTTTTCCATCTTTACTAACTACATTGACTTTTTTTATTTGGTAACCATTATAGTAAATAGAACCGACAATACTTCTTGATGTAGAAAGATCATAATCGACTTTACTAAATTGTTCTTTAAAACTTTGTGGCGAGATAGTATAGGTTTTACAAGAAAAAATAGTAAAACACAAAATCAAAATTAAAACACATTTATTTTTCATAATCTGATTTCAATAATCCGTAATAATTAATATCTTCTAAAACTCCTTCGTGATTTTTAAATTCTTCTCGCAAAGTTCCTTCTAAAACAAATCCATTTTTTAAAGCAATTTTCTGACTTCCAAAATTAATTTTTGAAGTACAGATGAAAATTTTATTCATCAATAATTCTTTAAAACAAATAGCAATAACATCTGAAACTGCTTTTGAAATAATTCCTTTTCTTTCAAAATCTCTATCAATAAAATAGAATAATTCGCATTTTGGAATGTGATAATCTATTTTTTTAATGCCAATATATCCAATTAAACAATTGGTTTCTAAATTTCTAACATAAAAATAGTAACCTGTTTTTTCTATTTCTATTTGGCTGTTTTTTGTAATGAATTCTTCTGTTGCTTTTAAATCAACACAATTGGAAACTGTAAAAGGAAATGTTTTTTCAATTCGATTTCTGTTATTTTCAATTAAATCGAAAAATTCTTTGAAATGAATATTTTTTATTTTGTCTAGTTTCCAGTTGGTAAATTTCATTATTTACTGATTGTATTCCTTGACCGCATCTACAAAAGCCTTTGCGTGATCTACAGGAATATTAGGTAAAATTCCATGACCAAGATTCACAATATATTTGTCTTTTCCGAATTCGTCAATCATTTCGTGAACCATTTTCTTGATAGTTGGAATTGGTGAAAGTAAACGACTTGGATCAAAATTTCCTTGCAATGTGATGTTTCCTCCGGATAAATATCGAGCATTTCTAGGCGAACAAGTCCAATCTACACCAAGTGCCGATGCTCTAGATTTTCCCATTTCGTTCAACGCAAACCAACATCCTTTTCCGAAAACAATAACAGGTGTAATATCTGCCAAAGCTTCGATAATTTGATTAATGTATTTCCATGAAAATTCTTGATAATCAACTGGCGACAGCATTCCTCCCCAAGAATCGAAAATTTGAATAGCGTTACAACCTGCTTTTACTTTTTCGATTAAATAAGCAATGGTCGTATCGGTAATTTTTTGCAGTAAGACGTGTGTCGCAACCGGATTCGAAAAACAAAACCCTTTGGCAGTATCAAAACTTTTAGAGCCTTTTCCTTCGACTGCATAACAAAAAATAGTCCATGGCGAACCAGCAAAACCAATTAATGGAACTTCGTCATTCAACATTTCTTTGGTCATTTTGATCGCATCAAAAACATAACCCAAAGTTTCGTGAACATCTGGAACAATCACCCGTTCTACATCTTGAATCGTACGAATTGGATTGGGCAAAAACGGTCCAAGATTTTCTTTCATCAAAACCTCAATGCCCATGGCTTGTGGAACAACTAGAATGTCCGAAAACAAAATCGCGGCATCGGGTGCAATTCTGCGAATGGGTTGCACCGTAATTTCCGAAGCCAATTCGGGCGTTTGACAACGGGTAAAAAAATCGTATTTGTCACGCAAAGCGATGAATTCTGGTAAATATCTTCCCGCTTGACGCATCATCCAAACTGGTGGTCGTTGCACGGTTTCGCCTTTTAAGGCTTTTAGAAATAGGTCGTTTTTAATCATTTTTTTTTATTTTTTGCCACGAATTTCACGAATTATCACGAATTATTTCTCGCAAAGCCGCAAAGTTGCGAAGTTTTAATTATTGTAATATTCTATAACTTCTTCAATCACATCTTCGATAGTTGGTATTTCGGAAATTACAATGTTTTTTATTTTATTGTTTTTTAATGATTCAGCGGTGGTTTCTCCAATGCAAAAGCAAGTTTCGGTTTTTATTTTATTGTCTTTTAAGTAACTTTCTACGCCTGATGGGCTAAAAAACAAAATTCCGTCAAATTTTTCTACTGAAGAAATTTTGAAAGGTGCTAATTTGGTTTGATAAACTTCTATTTCGTTAAAATTTATTTTTGCTTCTTTTAATGCTTGTGGCAAGGTTTCTTTTCGCAAGTTTCCACTAAAAAAAGTAAACGATTCTTTGTTGTATATTAAGGTAATAATTTCTGCCAATTCTGATGCGTAATCCATATAAACATCCACTTTAAAACCGTTTTGTTCTAACAATTCTTTGGTTTTTATACCTACGCAAAAAGAATTTTTAGTTTTAAATTGCTCCCAATCTTGTTGTTCTATTAAACTTAAAACGGCGTTTTGACTGCTAAAAATCAAGTTTTCGTTTATGTTTTTTAATTCAAAATTATTGTTTTCGATTTCAATATAATCTTGTTCTAACAAGTCAATGTTGGCATCGATAAACACTTGTCTTTGTTTATCGGATAATGTTTTTGTTGATAATATGCTGATTGGGTTGCTCATGGTTTGATATAAAAAACGGTGTCAATAAAATACAGAATACCATTTTGAGTTAGTACTTTTTCATCGTGTAAATCTTCTAGAATAATGCCTAAATCTGAGTTGTAATAATCGTGATTTCTAATATTTTCAAATCCATTTGCAGTCATAAATTTTTTCACTTGCTCCAAATCGGTTGGTTGATTGGCTTTGACAAATGGTTGTTCGACCAAAGCGAAAAGTGTATTTTCAATTAAACAAAAACCTTCTAAAGTATAAGTTGTATCAGGGAAAAAATAGTTGTTAAGTAATAAATTTATGAAATAATCCAGCCAACTAGAGTAGTAAATGGAATCGTTAAGTTTATAGACAGTTTTTTCATTTTTTATATAAACTTTTTGTTCTGCACCTTCAGAAATAAATAAATCAAAATTTACCTTATCATCTGCCCAAAGGTTATTTTGATTGCAATATTCAATTATGCTCTTTGTTTCTTTTTGTTTGTGTTGCTTATCGTTTTTAACCATTGTGCTTGTTCCTTGGCTTGCTCTAAGGTAACTGGCAATTGTTTGGATAAGAGGCTTTTGGCTGCTTTTGCTCTTTCCTTGAATGATGTATTGGAGTTCATCTTTTACGGTTTTTATATCCATACAAATATAGTGATTTTTTATAAAATTTTATTTGTCAAAAATGGACTTATCATTTCTTCAAACTTTCTTTTATGTTTTTCATCAATTCAATTCCACCATTATTCAAAATTTCTTGCGCTAGATTGTATCCTAATTTTTTCCATTCTTGAATTGGAACTACTTTTTTAACTTCAATTTTTTGTTTTCCATCGATTGATAATAAAATGCCTTTGAATGAAATTTCATCTTCATTGAAAGTCGCTAATGCTCCAATTGGTGCTGTACAACCGCCTTCTAAAGTTCTAAGAAATTGTCGTTCTATATAGGTACAAATATCAGTTTCGAGATCGTTTAATTCGGCAACAGCATTTTTAGTAAATTCATCATTTTGCATAGCGTGAATAACCATTGCGCCTTGTGCTGGTGCAGGAATCATCCAATTTAAATCGATAAAATTTTCTGGTTTTAAATTAATCCGTTCCAGTCCTGCTGCGGCAAATATCGCTCCATCCCAGTTATTATCTTTTAATTTTTGAAGTCTAGTATTTACATTTCCACGTAAATCGACAACCTTGTGATTCGGGTATTTGTTAAGCCACATGGCCTGACGACGCAAACTTCCTGTTGCAATTGTTCCATCAGAATCTAGAAAATCAAGGTTGTTATATACCAAAATGTCCTTTTCGCTGGCACGTTTCAGAACGGCGGCCTGCATCATTCCTATTGGCAAAGCTGTAGGAACGTCTTTCATGGAATGAACAGCCATGTCAATTTCGCCATTTATCATAGCAATATCGAGTGTTTTAGTGAAAATTCCTGTAATTCCGAGTTCGTAAAGTGGTTTGTCGAGTAATAAATCACCTTGAGATTTTACGGTAATAATTAGGGTTTCATGACCTAAATCGTTTAGCATTTTCTCCACCGTATGGGCTTGCCAAATTGCGAGTTCACTGTCACGAGTTCCTATTTTTATTGTTTTATTTACCATTATTAATTTTGAAACATTAAGAAATTAAGGTTCATTAAGATTTTTTAAATTCAAAACTTAATAATCTTACTTGTTCAAATTTATTACAATTGAAATATTTTATTGATATAATCGATGCTTTCATCTACCATTGTGTCTTCGTCTTTGAGATGATTGGCAAAATGATTGGTTATTTTTTGAATGATGCGATTACTGATAATCTCGGCTTGTTCTTCGTCGAAATTAGATAATTTTTTGCGTTGAAAATTTAATTCGGCAACTTTTATTTCATTCATTTTTGCTTTTAATGCGTGAATGGTTGGTGCGAATTTTCGGTTTTTTGTCCATGCTATAAATTCGTCTTTTATTTCATCGATAATTAATTCGGCAGCTGGAATTTGACTTTTTCGGTTTTCTAACGTTTCATCAGTAATTTGCGATAAATCGTCTAAATGAACCAATGTTACATTTTCTAAATCGGTCACATTATTATTTACGTTTTTTGGAATAGATAAATCTAAGATTAAAAGCGGTTTTTTTAGATTCAAAATTGCTTTGTCAATCGTTGGATTTTGAGCACCGGTTGCTACGACCAAGACATCTGCTTTTTGCAATTCGAGATGCAAATCGGCATAGTCTTTAACAATCAAATTGAGTTTTCCTGCTAGTTTTTCTGCTTTGTTTTTGGTTCGATTTATTAACGTAATATGTTCGTTTTTAGTGTGTTTTACAAGGTTTTCACAAGTATTTCGACCTATTTTTCCTGTTCCAAAAAGCAGAATATTTTTATCTCCAATATTTTCGACATTCTTCATGATGTATTGCACGGATGCAAACGAAACCGATGTCGCTCCTGAAGAAATCTCGGTATCGGTTTTGATTTTTTTGCTCGCTTGAATTACAGCATTTACCAATCGTTCCATAAAAGCATTTGCCAAACCAAAGGATTTTGCTTGTGTAAAACTGGTTTTTATTTGCGAAATAATCTCGAAATCGCCCAAAATTTGACTATCTAATCCCGTTCCGACTTTGAATAAATGTGAAATGGCTTCTTTATTTTTATAAACGTGAGCTACTTTTTGAAATTCTTCAACCGTGCCTTCGCTGTTTTCACAAAGTAATTTAATGAGTTGAAAAGGATGTTCTGCAAAACCATAAATTTCGGTTCTGTTGCAGGTCGATGTTACAATAAGGCTATCGATTCCTTCGGTTTTTGCTTGTTGCAAAAGTGTATTTTTGGCCGAATCATTCAAAGAAAATTTCCCTCTAACTACAGCATCAGCTTTCTTGTAACTCAAACCGATTGAATAAAAAGTATGATGTTTTGATAGGTTTAGATTTTCCATAAATTATTTTGAAATTGCTTTGCAAAATTATAGTTAACTTAAAGATAAAAACAACGCTATAAGTTCTATTTGTAACGCTTAATGTATTTTTAGATTTTTATCGTCAATATATCCAATAAATGCCTACTTTTGTATTGTATACAATCGTTTCGTAACGTTAATTTAGAGTTGTTCTAAATAAGTTATTTAAGTTTTTTAAATATTATTTTAAATTAAATATCGCTATGGGTTCAGAGGAAATAATCAAAATCGAAGATGATTTTATTTTAATTCGTTTTCAAAACGATTCAGACGAAGTTTTTCAAGCGCAACGCGAAGTTACCAGCGGTTTAATTCAGTTTCATTTTGGATTGAAAGGTAGCGGAAAATTCATTTTCAATCAAGGAAATTATGCTTTGGATTTGAAAGAAGAGAAATCCTTGTTGCTTTATAATCCTCAGAAAGAACTGCCATTAAATTTGGAATTGGCACCAAATTCTTGGTCGATTTCGGTGATTATTTCTATAAAAAAATTTCATGCTTTATTCTCAACCGAAGCCAATTATATTACGTTTTTAAGTGATGATAATAAAGACAAAAAATATTATAAAGAAGATAATATTTCTCCATCAATGGCAATTGTTTTAAGTCAATTGTTTCATTACAACCTAAATCCGTCGATAAAAAACTTGTATTATAAAGGAAAAGGTTATGAATTATTGAGTTTATATTTCAATAGAAACGACGATCCAAATGCAGAACAATGTCCGTTTTTGATCGATGAAGATAATGTGATCAAAATAAAAAAAGCCAAAGAAATTATCATCGCCAACATGTCCGAACCGCCAGGTTTACAAGAATTGGCAGAGGAAATTGGTTTGACTTTGAAGAAACTAAAAATGGGCTTCAAGCAAATTTATGGCGATACGGTTTACGGATTTCTATTTGATTATAAAATGGATTATGCTCGAAAATTATTAGATACGGGTTCGTATAACGTAAACGAAGTCGGTCTCAAAATCGGTTACAGCACTGGAAGTCATTTTATTGCAGCTTTCAAAAAAAAATTTTCCACCACACCAAAGAAATATTTAATGACTTTGAACCCGAATTTGTGAATGCCTTCACATAAATTAAATTCTATCAAATAACTCCCACAAACTCATATGCCAAAACCCTAGTTACCTTCTCGCTAGTAACAATTTTACCTTTTGATGGTTTTAATTCGTTGAACTCTGGGATTTCTAATCCAAAATCAATAGCTTTTTTAGTATAATAATTCTTTCTAGTTGGGTGAAAAGGAGCAACTCCATTAAAGGTTTCGTTCCAAACCTCAAGTTCAATAATTTTTTCTATAATTCCAATACAATCCTTTTGATGAATAAAATTGATGGGCGCATTTGGATTTTCAATGTTTTTTCGGCCTGCTAAAACCCGAATTGGGTTTCTATCCTCGCCTATCAATCCTCCGAAACGAAGAATTGTTGTTTCGAAATTTTTATTGGCTTGAAAAATCTTTTCTGTAGCCAATAATTGTATTCCCGACTCGTTTTCTGGAATTGCAATTGTTTCTTCAGTAACTCTATATTGGTCTTTTGAAGCAAAATCTGTAGACAAATTGTAACCGCTATATACTGATGTAGAACTAACAAAAATAATTTTCTTAATTAAGGATTGTTCTAAAAAAGGTATACTTTGTTCAATTTTTTCTATGAAACTTTCGGCACTTCCATCACGGAGATTCGGCGGAATATCAATAATCAAAATTTCAGAATCTTCTAGAAATTTAACTACCTCTCCAACAACCCTATTAGATTTGATTTGAATCAAAAACGGATTAATTCCAGCGTTTTTTAAAACTTCCAACTTTTCTTTGGAAGTTGTTGATCCATTGATTGCAAACCCTTTTGAAATCAGAATTTTTGCTAAAGGAAGTCCTAACCATCCACAGCCAAGAATACTTATTTGTCTCATTATAATTTATTTTGTATTATTGGAATTTTAGAATATTTATCGATTTTGAAGGTTTGCTTCACAATTACTGCATCATTATTTACAAATGGTTTTGGCATCATATTGCTTGGTCTTTTTTTAACAGAAAAATTATAATTTGTCAATAAATCAAATGAAGATTCTAGAACTTCGAGATTAAATTTTTGATTTGGATCGACTTCAAATTTGAAATATATTTTATTTTCAAGTGAAGTATTTTCGACAGGATAACATCTAAAAAAACGATTTTCATCTCGTTCGAATTTTAGATAATCAGTTCGAGAATAGGCGGAATCAAAATAAGAAAAACCATAAATATCGACTTTTTTGTCAATAAAAAAATCATACCTATTTATTTTTCTATTTGCAGGAGGCGCAATTTGAAGCTGAATCCGACGCATATTTTTCTTTAATTTTTCAGAAAAAACTATAGTGTCGAGATACGAAGTTATGACAGATTTTTCTAAACCTTTTTTTGGTGTTTCTTTGAGAAATGTAAACTCAGAATTGTATTTGCTTTGACTAATTTGATCATTAATTTCGGTTGCTTTCTTTGGGTTTTTACCCAAAAAATTCTCCGTCCATGCATCAATTTCGTTATCATAAGTAGTCCAAAAAGATTCGTTTTTGTCGGAATCTAAAAAATAGACTAAACTATTTGGTTTTGGGAGTTTATCAGAAAACCCAGAATTTAAATGTGCTTTGACAAAAAATCCTACTGAAAAAATAAAAAACAAAACCGCCCAAAATCGTTTGTTATTAAATGCCCCAAAAACAGGTAATAACAATCCGAAACATAAAACTAAAAGAATGGAACTTCCAAACATGATTTTTAATCCTAATCCGACTGGAAATAAATCTATAAATGGAACAATAAAAACAAAAGTTGGTATTGAAAGTATTACATTTAGAAACCAATAATTTTTTTGAGTAATTACAAAAATAGCTAACATAGCTACACTCGAAAATGCTGGAAAAATAAAAAACGAAGCTCCTTGCAGTGAAAACGCAACTCCACAATTGATTACAAACCAAAAGAAAAGTGGGGCAATTGTGTGGCTCATGACGTTTTTTGAATTTGTAAATTGTTGGTATATAAAAAAACAACTTGACAGGGCATAAAACACAAAAAGCATCATGTAATCATGTCCGTTATAGGTAAATCCTTGAAGAATGTTGGTGTAATCTGGATAAAAAATCAAAATCAATTTCCATCCAAAATAGGTTATTCCACCCACAAATAATAATGATAAAAGAAAAGGCAAAAACCCTTTTAAAATTTCTGTAATAACCAAAACTCGTTTTGCAAGTCCTATAAAAATGAGGGTAAAAAACAAAATTACTGCCAAAATCAACATCGGAAAAATATAATCAAAAGAATAATTCACAAATCCAAAAGGAGTATTGCAATAGACATTTTCGCGAGAAGAATTGATTAGTTTTAAATCAAAATTCGAAAAATGTTTCATCAATGGCATTAGATACGAACCCTTGTGAGCTAGGGATTTTTCGTCAACATTTTCGAGATTGTCAAGTTGTGTATGGTAGTTGAAATGGCTATCAATATTAGCAAAATTGAATCCACTGATATTCCTTTTTTTTCTAAAAGCAGTTAAATCAGTATCGTTTGGTAACATTTTGTAAATGCTGTACATCAAGGAGTTTGAAACAGGATATTTTGGATTTGCTTTTACAAAATCGTTTATCATTCTTTCATTTCCGTTGTTTGATTCCATCAACATAAAACTTGGTCCAGAACTTCCTCGAGCCTCAAAATTCAATACCAAACCTATTTTTTCGATTTTTGGATAGTCGTTTGCAAATAGTGCAGCACCATTTAAACCCAACTCTTCTGCATCAGAAAAAAGAATTACAATGTCGTTTTTATGAGGCGTTTTGTTATACAAAAAAACTCGAATTCCTTCTAAAATTGTTGCCACTCCAGAGGCATCATCCATAGCTCCATGTGAAACCGAATGTGGGGCAGAATCATAGTGAGATAGTAGGAGTAAATCTTTTTCGCTGCCAGATCCTGGAATTCGAGCATAAATATTTTTAACATGTGTCCCAACTCCATCATAGAAATTTTCGCCTTCTTGTATGTTATTTTTCACACCCATTTTGTCGAGTTCAGACACAATATAATCAGCTACTTGGTCATGAGCATTAGAGCCAACATAGTGCGGTTCTTTGGCAATTTCTTTAATAATTTTCAAAGCCCTTTTAGTCGAAAATTCAGAAAGAAATTGATTTTCAGAAACATATTGAGGCATCATTGCTGCAAAAACCCAATACAAAATCCCTATAAAAGATAGCATTATCAGTATCGAAGAATAATATTTTTTTAGATTGATCATTGTTTTGTTTTTAAATGTCCTTTTTTACTAACAAATAATATTCGTCCTCCAAAACTCGATAGCCTTGATCGTAAAGGAAAAAATAGGTGTTTCCAGTTTTTGTGTTATAAATTGATGTGAAAAATTCAAAATCAAAACCTTTACTCATTAATTTAGTTCGTGTAGTTTTAGATTTCCCGTCTTCGGTTGCATTCAACTCTGACAAAATTCGATAATTTTTTCGTAATTTGTTGTTTACATTACGCATAAAATTAGTCGAATCTTTATTTATTTTATTATTGTAAGCGTTTCTACAACCATCGCTACAGAATTTTTTATCCTCGCGACCTACAATTTTTTCGTTACATTCTAAACAGTTTTTCATTTTTTTTGGAGCTATTCCAGCTATTCGCTACAATCTTTTGTTTTTTACACTTCTGCTGCGCTCAGTGTAGCAAAACAAAAGGATTTTCGCTGCTATCTGGGCTAATTAAGAAATATCCCTTTGTGTTTTAACGCTTGCTCTATATGAGCAAAATGATGATTACAATGCCAAGCGTAAAGCCCTAAAGCTTCGTCAAGTTCGAAAACTTTTCCGGTTGCAGGATGCAAAAATTTTCTAGAAAATTCAACAGTAGTAAAACTTTTTAATAGCAAAGTCCATCGAACGTGAACACCTTCTAAAATTTTCAATGACGCATCCAAATCATTAGAATCTACATCTGCAAGAATTGCCCAAAGTGCTTCTTCGTAGGGTTTTACTACTGGTAAATCTTCTGTTAAAGCCAGTTTAAAACGAATCAAACTATTCATATGACTATCGGCACAATGATGCACCACTTGCTTTATTGACCAACCTTCAGGTCGATAAACCAAGTTTAATTCTTCAAACGAAAGATTTTGAGTGATCCTTTTCATTTTATTAGGAAAATTTTCAATCACAGAAATCCAAGTTTTCAAATCGTTCTCAGAAATTGAACTTGGTTTTTGAAAAGTTCCAATTGGGTATTTTAGTTTTTCCATTTTGATGTTGTTTATAGCGTAAATTTGTATTCTTTTATTTCTTTAGTAACCGTATTTTGTCATTTGCATGTTAAACCAAACTATGGTAACAATTACAGAAATAACCATAAATACAGCCGCGCCAATAAATATTTTTTTGTCTTTTGGAGGCAAATCTTTAAAATGTCCATCATTTTTAATTCTAAAAAGCATAAAATACAAACCCATCGAAATACTCAAAGGTGATAGTGCAATTGCTTTGTAGGAGTATGAGATATCTTTTCCTAGTTTCATGTCTTCTACTTTTTGGTAAATAAAAAAATATCCTAAAATCAATCCCATTGCAAGAATTAAAAAACAATATAAAAAGATGTTTTTCTTGGGTTGTTGTTTTTGATTTTGAAATGGTTTAGTATTTTCCATAAAAAAAATTGCGGTTTTATTTTTATTGTTCTTTTTTTCTGAAACTTGAGTAAAATCAACCAAATGTAAACAAATTTTTCCAATTACAAACGGTTACAAACATTTACAACCGAAATTAAATGGTTGTTAACCGAATATCGTTTGTGAGTCGCCGCATCTTTGCACTGTCGAAATGAAACAACATCGACATGAAACAAATAAATATAAACAATTTTAAATTTACAAGCCATGAATGCATTAAAAAACAGAGTACAATTGATCGGACACGTTGGACAAGAACCAGAAATCAAAAACCTTGCAGGAGGAAAGAAAGTTGCAAAATTTTCTATCGCAACAAACGATGTCTATTACAACGAAAACAAAGAAAAAATTACAGACACACAGTGGCATACAGTAACTGCCTGGGGAAAATTGGCCGACATTGTTGAAAATTTTGTTACAAAAGGAAAAGAAGTTGCTCTCGAAGGAAAATTAACCCATGGGAGCTATGATGATAAAGAAGGTGTAAAACGTTATTTTACCGAAGTTGTCGCCAATGAAGTATTACTTCTAGGAAGCAAAAACTAAAACGTTTTTTAAAAACAATTCTCGAATGAAACTAATATAGTCTCGTTCGAGAATGTTTTTATATTTTATTTACTAAAAATAGACACTCCATCAATTATGATCGAATCTGAATAGATAGAAATATTTGAAGAATTTCCAGAATTGACATTTGAAAGTGATTCTGTGAGAACCAAATAGGCATTTTTAAATTCAAATTTTCGAATTGGACTTTTACCAAAATTGTCTTTTATTTCTATGAAACCATTTACTTTTTGCTTCAAATTCTCGAAAATTTTCATAAAATCTTTTGTCGGTGATTCAGATGTTGTCACATTCAAATAGGTTGGATCAGCCTTTTGAACTGCTGCAGGATCGGTATTTAATTGATATTGACTTAAACTATACGATATATAAGTCAATTTTACTTTGCTTTTCACTCCATTACATTCTATGTTTAGTGTTTGTTCATATCTTGTTTCTTCTTGAGAAAAAGCAGATTGAATAGATAAAAAGCAAAATGATAATAGAAAAAGGATTTTGGTTGTTGTTTTCATAGGTTTATTTTTTGTTAAAAATACAAAAAAATCCAATTGAATTAACAATTGGATTTTTCTTAAATAACTACATAGTTTTAGTGTACTACCAAATTCGAACTCTTTTTTCTGGAGCAATAAACAACGCGTCTCCTACTTTGATATCAAAGGCTTGATAAAAAGCATCTACGTTTTGCAAAGGCACAAAGGCACGATACATTCCTGGAGAATGCGGATCTGTTTTTACTTGATTTTTCAAGGCTTCGTCTCGCATTTTAGATCTCCAAACTGTTGCCCAAGAAATAAAGAAACGTTGTTGTGGTGTGTAACCATCCACTAAACCAACTCGTTTGTTGGCTAAAAAGAGTTGCAAACCATCAAAGGCAGAATTTACGCCACCCAAATCCCCAATATTTTCTCCAAGAGTAAATTTTCCGTCAACTTTAGTTCCTGGCAATGGCTCTAATGCAGAATATTGATCTGCAAGTGCTCCAGTCAATGCTGCAAATTGTTTTGCATCTTGATCAGTCCACCAATCTACAAGATTTCCATCTGCGTTGTATCGTGCTCCGGAGTCATCAAATCCATGAGAAATTTCATGGCCAATAACTGCGCCTATTCCGCCATAATTTACTGCTTCATCGGCTAAATAGTTATAAAAAGGTGGTTGTAAAATTGCCGCTGGAAATACAATTTCGTTATAGGATGGGTTGTAGTATGCATTCACGGTTTGTGGCGACATTCCCCATTCGGTTTTGTCAACTGGCTGGGATAATTTAGCAATTCCTTTAGCATTTCTCCAACGGGCAACATTCATATCATTTTGAAAAAATGTTCCTCCTTCTGCTGGACTTTGAATATCTAAAGCAGAATAGTCTTTCCATTTGTCTGGATATCCAATTTTAATGGTCATTTTATTCAACTTTTCTTGCGCTTTTACTTTTGTTGCTGCACTCATCCAAGTTAAATTATTGATACGGGTAGAATATGCTTTGATGACATTTTTAATCATATTAGCAGCTTTTTCCTTTGCTTCTGCAGGAAATTTTTTGTCAACATAAAGTTTTCCTAAAGCTTCTCCAATATTCCCAGTAACTGACTGCAAGGCAAGTTCATCTCGTTTTCTTTGTTTTTTTGCTCCACCAAGAGTTTTCGAATAAAAATCCCAATTTGCAGTTTCAATATCTGTTGTTAACGTGTTTGAAGAGGAATTCAAAATACTCCAACGCATGTAATTTTTCCAATCTTCGACATTGTTTGATGTAAAAATGGTTTGTAAAGCAGCCATGTATTTTGGTTGACTAACAATAACATTTTTTACATCTCTATAACCAACAGTTTTCAGAAATAAATCCCAATTTATGGCGGGAACCATTTTTTGCAAATCTAAAATCGACATTGGATTATACGATTTTCTATCGTCTCTTTCTTCTACTCTATCAAAACGAGGTTGTGACAATGAAGTTTCAAAAGCCAAGATTTTTTTTGCGTTTATTTCAGCTACTTCTTTTGAATCTCCAAGATATTGTAACATTTTTGCAACATGTAAAACATATTTTTCTCTTTTTTCTTTGGAATCTTTATCATCAGAAACATAATAATCTCTGTCTGGAAGTCCCAAACGTCCTGGCCCTAAATAAAGTACATTTGTGTTACTGTCTTTTGCATCTGCTCCAACTCCAAAACCAAAAAAGCCAATTCCGCCCATTGGTTCCATCGTCATCATGAGATTTTGCAATTCAGTAACATTGGTTACCGCATTTATTTTTGCTAAATAGGGTTTCAAAGGCTCAATTCCTGCTTTGTTTCTTCCAATTGTGTCTAAAATAGTTTTGAAAAGATTTATCGCTTTGCCTTGATCTGTGTTTGATGCGTATTTTTTGTCCTTCGAGGCGTCTTTTAGAATCGTCATGACGTCACCATCTGTTTTTTTACGCAATTCATCAAAACTTCCCCAACGATTTCTATCTGCTGGAATCTGAGTGTTTTTGAGCCAAGTTCCATTAACAAATTTAAAAAAATCGTCGCCAGGTTTGATCGTTTTATCCATCAAGGCAATGTTCACACCTGGTTCTTTCGTTGATTTAATTTTACTCATTTGAGCTTTTGTTGTGATTTCCTTTGAAGTTGTTTTTTGCGCTTTACTCTCGCTGATTATTAAAATCGCTGGAATTACAAAAAGTAAACTTCGGTTTAATTTAATTTTCATGGTGTTGAATTGATAGTTTGTTTGTTTTTACAAAAATATCAATTAATTCTATAAGTTTTTGTTAAAATTTAACGAGATTAATGTTTAAATTTAACTTTAATCTAAGGATTTCATTACGTAAATTTGCATAAAATTTTAATCAATGATTTTATTCTTAAAAAAGTATCGCATTTTTTTTTCAATTTTTTTAATATTTTCTGCAATTACAATCTATTTGTTTTACGGTGCATTAAAACCTCAAAAAATGCTTCCAGTCTATAATCCATCAGATGTAAATCCAGAATTAGTGGATTCCACGATGCAATTTATAAGTAAGTATCACAAAATTGCTGATTTTTCATTCATAAATCAAAACGGAAAAATAATTACTCAAAAAGATTATGAAGGAAAAATTTATGTTGCAGATTTCTTTTTCACGACTTGTGGATCTATTTGTCCAAAAATGACAACAAATTTGACCGTTGTTCAAAAAGCAATTTTAAACAACCCCAAGGTAATGTTATTGTCACACAGTGTTTTGCCGGATATTGACGATGTAACAGTTTTAAAAAAATATGCTGTAAAAAATGGTGTAGTCGACTCCAAATGGAATTTAGTTACTGGCGACAAAAAAGAAATTTACAGAATGGCAAGATTGTCTTATTTGGCTGTGAAACAAGGCAAACCAAACGAAATGTACGATATGGTTCACACGGAAAATTTTGTTTTAGTTGATGCAAACCGCCAAGTTCGTGGTTTCTATGACGGAACAAATCTCGACAAACCAACCGAAGACGGCATCAAAAACGTGAAACAATTGATAGAAGATATTGCTTTTTTATGTAAAGAGAAATAGGTTTATATCGCCTCAAACAATTTCCCAGGCAACGGTCGTATGACTCCTTTGAGTTCCATGTTGAGCAAGGTTCCAGATATTTTATAAATCGGAAATTCGCATTCCAGAGCAATGGTATCTAAAACTTCTTTGCCGTTTTTGAGCAAAAAATCATAGATTTTTTGTTCCTCAATTTCTAATGTTACAAAAAGTTGTTTTTGAACTGGTTTGATATCTTTTTGAATATCCCAATTGAGAATATATATTAAATCTGCTGCGCTTGTAAGTACATTTGCTTTTTGAGTTTTAATCAAATTATTGCACCCTTGACTGTATTTGTCCGAAACTCGTCCTGGAACAGCAAAAACATCGCGATTGTAATCGTTTGCTATGTTTGCTGTGATGAGCGAACCGCCTCGATCTGCAGATTCAATCACAATTGTGGCTTCGGTCATGCCTGCAACTATGCGATTACGACGAACAAAATTTTCTTTTTCTGGGTTCGAATTACTCCAAAAATCGGTCATGAAACCACCATTTTGCTCCATTTTAGCCACGTATTTGGTGTGCACTTTTGGATAAATTTGATTCAATCCGTGCGCTACCACTCCAATGGTTTGCAAATTATGCTCCATGGCTGCTTGATGCGCCACGATGTCAACTCCGTAGGCAAAGCCTGAAACGATTATTGGGTCCAAAGGTGCTAAATCTTCTATTAATTTTTTTGTAAATTCGGTTCCATACGAAGTGATTTGGCGCGTTCCAACAATGCTAATGATTCTTTTTTTATTGAGATTGATGTTCCCAGAACTAAACATCAAAATGGGACCATCGATGCAATGTTTGAGTTTGTCTGGATAGTTTTCGTCTTGAAAAAAAAGAGTGTTGATTTTATTATTCTTTATGAATTTCAATTCTTGTTCTGCTTTTTCGAAAACGGTTTTGTTTTTTAGATTCCGAATTAGAACCGAACCAACACCATCGATTGTGGCCAATAGATTCGATTTTGATTTAAAAATTTCTTCTGCATTTCCGCAATGTGAGAGCAATTTTTTAGCTACAATGTCCCCTACGCCATCAATTTTTGTTAATGCTAAAAGATTGAGTAATTCTTGATCTGACATGAAATTATTTTAGATGCGAAAAATAAGGAAATTGTTCGAGTTGTTGATAAAAATTGTGAATAAAGTTTTGATAACTATTTTAATTGTATAAATTTGTGATATGAATTTAGAACAACACGTTTCGCAATTATTATATCGCTACTCTTGTGTGGTAGTTCCTGGATTTGGTGGATTTTTAACCGAAATTAAATCCGCAGATCTAAACATGAATACAAATATGTTTTCGCCTCCAAGAAAATTGGTATCTTTCAATGCAAATTTACAAAATAATGATGGTTTGATTGCTAATCATATTGCAATTTCTGATAAAATTACGTACGATAATTCAGTTCGATTTATTGCAACAGAAGTAGCTTCTTGGAAAAGTGATCTTGAGAATAATGGCGTTTTAAGTATAAAAAATATTGGAGATTTTTCTTTGAATTCTGACTCAAAACTGGTTTTTGTTCCGTCGGA
>JAYWEG010000086.1:0-5315 GCA_043779445.1 Bacteroidota bacterium | reverse complement strand
CAATGTCTTTTTATGATGAGATAGACAAATTGAGGCATGAAAAATAAATTAAAAAAACCATTAATCAATTCTAATTTTTTGAATAAAACTTTTAGTTTATGTAATAATTAAAACAGTTTATTAAATAACACAAATAGTTTATTGAATAACACAAATAGTTTATTGAATAATACAAACAGTTTATTGAATAACACAAACAGTTTATTGAATAATACAAATAATCTATTAAATAATACAAATAGTTTATCGAATAAAACAAACAGTTTATTAAATAACACAAACAGTTTATTGAATAAATAAAGTAGTTTTTAGAATAATACTTTTAGTTTTTACAATATTATTTTATAAATTTGCTAACATCAAAACAAAATAATTATAAAACGCCATGTTATACCTCAATTTGCAACACATTTTCAGAATCCGTCAAATAGAAAGACCTTATACTTTTCTGGTAAAAATAGGCATTGCGCCACACACAGCAACAAAAATACTCAGTAGCAACGTCTACGTCATGCGACTCAACCACATCGAAATGATTTGCAAAGCATTATATTGCGAACCAAACGATCTACTCGCCTTCAAACAAGAAACCAACAATCCCTTACCAGAATCGCATCCGTTATTAAACTTGCTACCCAGTGAAGAAAACAACAATTGGCAAGAACAACTCAAAACCATGCCGTTATCCAAACTAAACAAAATCAGCAAAATGCTCAACCAACAAGACAATCAACCCATTGAGTAAAACAAAAAGTAAGGGATCTAAAAAGTTAGGATTAATTTTTAAATTTATTTTCTGTAAATTCTAATGATTCATGGTAACACTTACTTAAATTTGTTTTATTAAAGATTAAAGATTATTCAAAAAAAAATCTATTAAATCTGTTAAATCTGTGGCAAAAATTAAATAGTATATTAATCGCCAAAGATTTAAATATCATAAAGATTTTTTAAAAATTATTGCAAAACAATTTCAAAATAAAAATCTATTAAATCTGTTAAATCTGTGGCAAAAAAAATAAATTTAGTCTGCTCAGCAGAGAATCATAATATAAATTACAATTAAAAATAAACGCCTAAACTCTTAAACCTCATTGTTAAATGTCTTACTACAAAATACAAAATCTCGAACAATACTTCAAACACTACAACAAATCTATTCGTGAACCACGAAAATTCTGGGGAAAAGTCGCTCAAGAAAATTTTGTTTGGTATCAAGAATGGGACAAAGTTGTCGATTTTGACATGGCAGAAGCCAAAATAGAATGGTTTCAAAATGCCAAAGTAAACATTGTTAAAAACTGCATCGACAGGCATTTAGCCCGCAAAGGCAATCGCACAGCCATAATTTTTGAGCCTAATGACATCCACGAAGCGGCACAACACATTTCGTATAATGAGTTGCACGAACGAGTATGCAAAATGGCAAACGTGTTGCGAGAACAAGGCATCGAAAAAGGCGACCGAGTATGCATCTATTTGCCCATGATTCCAGAATTGGCGGTATCTGTTTTGGCTTGCGCCCGAATTGGAGCTATACATTCTGTAATTTTTGCAGGATTTTCGGCAACAGCCGTAGCATCACGAATCAATGATTCCGAATGTAAAATGGTTATTACTTCTGATGGTGGATATCGTGGTGAAAAAACCATCGAACTAAAATCTATTATAGACGAAGCCTTACTAAATTGCCCGTCGGTGGAGAAAGTTTTGGTAGCCAATCGCACCAATTCCGAAGTAAAAATGCAACAAAACCGTGATTTTTGGTTGCAACCACTTCTCGACGCAGCATCAGACAACAATGTAGCCGAAATTATGGATGCCGAAGATCCATTATTTATACTTTACACTTCTGGCTCAACCGGAAAACCAAAAGGAATGGTGCACACCACGGCGGGTTATATGGTCTATTCGGCCTATACTTTCAAAAATGTTTTTAATTATGAAGACCATGATATTTTTTGGTGCACTGCGGATATTGGTTGGATTACCGGACATTCCTACATATTATATGGTCCACTTTTGAACGGTGCAACAACCGTAATGTTCGAAGGAATTCCGTCGTATCCCGATTTTTCTCGCTTTTGGGAAGTGATCGAAAAACATAAAATCACACAGTTTTATACTGCGCCAACCGCCATTCGTGCTTTGGCAAAAGAGAGTTTAGACTTCGTTCAAAAATATCCATTAAAATCGCTAAAAGTCATTGGATCAGTTGGCGAACCCATCAATGAAGAGGCATGGCATTGGTACAACAATCATGTAGGTGACCGTCGTTGTCCACTAGTCGACACTTGGTGGCAAACCGAAACGGGTGGCATTCTAATTTCGCCAATTGCATTCGTAACGCCAACAAAACCAACCTACGCAACGCTTCCTTTACCCGGAATTCAACCTGTTTTGATGGACGATAAACGCAACGAAATCGAAGGAAATCAAAAAGAAGGTAATCTGTGCATCAAATTTCCATGGCCTGGAATTGCTCGTACCATTTGGGGCGATCACAAACGCTATAAAGAAACCTATTTTTCTACTTTTCCTGGCAAATATTTCACTGGTGACGGTGCCTTGCGAGATGAAGTAGGCTATTATAGAATCACAGGTCGGGTTGATGATATCGTCATTGTTTCGGGTCACAATTTGGGAACTGCGCCAATCGAAGATGCTATCAATGAGCATCCAGCCGTTGCAGAATCTGCTATTGTAGGTTTTCCGCACGACATTAAAGGCAATGCACTCTATGGCTATGTGATTCTAAAAGAAATTGGCGAAGTTCGCAATCAGGAAAATTTGGCAAAAGAAATAAATCAGCACATTTCGGATCATATTGGACCTATTGCAAAATTAGATAAAATTCAGTTTGTGAATGGGTTACCAAAAACTAGATCAGGAAAAATCATGCGAAGAATCCTCAGAAAAATTGCCGAGGGAGATTTCTCTAATTTTGGCGATATTACAACGTTATTAAATCCCGAAATCGTTGACGAAATCAAAAACGGAAAGTTATAGATTTAGTAATATTCTAAAATTCTCCGTCAAATTTTGTAATAGTTTGTGATATATTTTAGAATTTTTATAAAATTATTACACAAAGTTTCACGAAGAGACACAAAGAAAATCTAGTTTTAGTATCATTATGAAATTCTCCGAGTAACTTTTTCATCCTTTGTGAAACTTTGTGGTATTACTTTAAAATTTTTTCACAAAGAATTACATAATATACTTTTTAAAACAATTAAGAATACAATTATAATAAAATGTCAACTAAAATTTACAATTCATAAAAATGATACAAACAGTAATTTTCGATATGGATGGCGTAATTGTAGACACAGAACCACTTCATCATGATGCTTTCAATCAACATTTTAGAGAATTAGATATTGAAGTTTCACCAGAAATGTATGCTTCTTTCACAGGAAATTCTACTAAAAATGTATTCGAAAAATTAATTGCTACGTTTGATTTACAACACGATATTAATTTTTTAATCAATATAAAGAGAGATTTATTCAACGAAGCATTCGATAAAAAAAAAGATTTATTTCTACTAGATGGCGTTCTGGATTTAATTAAAAATTTAAACGAAAATAACATACAACTGGTTTTAGCATCTTCATCTGCAAACGTTACGATTGAAAAAGTTTTTAAGCGTTTCGATTTGCATCAGTATTTTTCGCACATAGTTTCGGGCGAAGATTTCGCAAAATCAAAACCAGATCCAGCCATTTTTGAACATGCGGCTTTTTTATCAAATACAAAAAAAGAAAATTGTATTGTCATCGAAGATTCTACTAACGGAATTGTAGCCGCCAAGGCTGCTGGAATTTTTTGCATAGGTTACGATAGTCCAAATTCCAAATTTCAGGATTATTCACAATCAGATTTTGTAATTTCTAATTTTAGCGAGTTGGATTATGAAATTATTAGAAATTTCAGAAAAGAATAATTTTAAAACATTTTGAAAAACATTAAATTTTCTAAAGTTTTAATTTTGTAATTGTTTTAAAAAATCTATTTTTGCGTATGCAACACAACGTATTAATTTTAGATTTTGGCTCACAATATACTCAACTCATTGCGCGCAGAGTAAGAGAATTAAATATTTTTTGCGAAATTTTCCCTTTCGATAAAATTCCAACGGATCTTTCTAGCTACAAAGCAGTAATACTTGGCGGAAGCCCATTTTCTGTTCGTTCAGAAGATGCTTTACATCCAAATTTATCGAATATTCGTGGCAAAATGCCTTTGCTTGCAGTTTGCTATGGAGCACAATATTTGGCACATTTTTCGGGTGGCGAAGTAGCACAATCGAATACTCGAGAATATGGTCGTGCAAATCTGACCTATATTAAGGAGCATGAATTATTTTTCGAAAATATCAATCTCAATTCTCAGGTTTGGATGTCGCATTCTGATTCTATCAAAACATTGCCATTAAACGGAATTAAACTCGCAAGCACTCACGATGTGGAAAATGCTGCCTATCGAATTGACGGCGAAACAACTTTTGCGATTCAATTTCACCCAGAAGTTTACCATTCGACTGACGGAAAACAATTGTTAGAAAACTTTTTAGTGAGAATTGCCGAAGTACCTCAAAATTTCACCCCAAATGCTTTTGTTGACGAAATGGTTGCAGAACTCAAAGAAAAAATTCAAGACGATAAAGTAGTTTTAGGGCTTTCTGGCGGTGTGGACTCTACAGTTGCTGCGGTTTTATTGCACCAAGCGATCGGAAAAAACTTGTATTGTATTTTTGTGAATAATGGTTTGTTACGCAAAAACGAATTCGAAAGCGTTCTAGATCAATATAAAGGTATGGGTTTAAATGTTAAAGGAGTCGATGCTGGTGATCGTTTCCTTGGAGAGTTAGCAGGAATTTCTGATCCAGAAACCAAACGCAAAACAATTGGACGCGTTTTTATCGAAGTTTTCGATGATGAATCCAAAATTATCAAAGACGTGAAATGGTTGGCGCAAGGCACCATTTATCCAGATGTTATAGAATCCGTTTCGGTAAAAGGACCAAGTGCCACAATAAAATCGCATCATAATGTGGGTGGTTTACCCGATTATATGAAACTCAAAATTGTAGAACCATTACGAATGCTCTTTAAAGACGAAGTCCGTAGAGTAGGAGCATCGCTAGGAATTGATGCTGAACTATTGGGGCGACATCCTTTTCCTGGACCAGGACTTTCGATCAGAATTTTAGGCGATATAACTCCGGAAAAAGTTCGTATCTTGCAAGATGTTGATGCTGTTTTTATAAACGGTCTCAAAGAATGGAATCTCTATGACAAAGTTTGGCA
>JAYWEG010000085.1:0-5317 GCA_043779445.1 Bacteroidota bacterium | reverse complement strand
TGTGGACATAAATATTTACAATGGAACACCCAAAATGTTAGATTATTTGAGGATTGAGTGAAATTATATATCCAATTTCTTTTTTCTTAACTCAAAATTTTGCCCCAAATATACTTTACGAACCATTTCATCCTCGACTAATTCCTCTGGAATTCCTGCTTTTAGAATTCCTCCCTCAAACATCAAATAGGTTTTGTCAGTAATGGCTAATGTTTCTTGAACATTGTGATCCGTAATTAGAATTCCAATATTTTTATTTTTGAGTTGTGCCACAATCCGCTGAATGTCCTCCACAGCAACAGGATCTACTCCTGCAAATGGTTCATCGAGTAAAATGAATTTAGGATCGGTTGCTAAACATCGAGCAATTTCTGTTCGACGACGTTCGCCTCCAGATAATAAATCACCACGATTTGTTCGAATATGTTCCAAACTAAATTCTTCGATTAGCGATTCCATTTTTGCAATTTGCGTTTCTTTAGGAAGTTTGGTAAGTTGCAAAACACTCAATATATTATCTTCGATGCTCAATTTTCTGAAAACCGAGGCTTCTTGTGCCAAATATCCAATACCATTTTGAGCACGTTTGTACATTGGATAATCAGTAATATTGGTATTGTCAAGATAAATGTTTCCCGAATTTGGTTTTACTAATCCAACAATCATGTAGAAAGATGTAGTTTTTCCAGCGCCATTTGGACCCAAAAGTCCTACAATTTCGCCTTGATTCACTTCTACCGAAATTCCTTTTACTACACTACGACCTTTATAGGTTTTTATTAAATTTTCTGCTCTTAATTTCATTCTATTTTAAATATTTGACAAATAAACGCATAAACGAATCATCTAATTTATCTTTTAACTTTGATTTTAGATTTTTAATAAATTTCAAAATCAAAAAATCCTTATTCTTGATTTTCTAACGCTTCCCAAAATTCATACGCTCTTCGCAAATGAGGCACCACAATTGTTCCTCCAACTAAGGTTGCGATTCCCATGGCTTCCATCATTTCTTCTTTGGTAACACCTTCTTTGTGAGAAGTTTCTAAATGGTATTTCACACAATCATCGCAACGCAAAACAGCAGATGCTACCAAACCTAACAGTTCTTTGGTCTTCACATCGAGTGCGCCAGCAGCATACGCATTGGTATCGAGATTGAAAATTCGTTTTACGATTTTGTTGTTATCGGCTAACAGTTTTTCGTTCATTTTTGAACGATAATCATTAAATTCTTGAATTATATCAGACATTTTTTTGGTTTTTATTTACAAAGACAGCAATTAGAATACTAGCTTCGTAGAGAATTAATAATGGAATTGAAACGATAATTTGGCTCAGAATATCAGGAGGAGTAATGATTGCTGCTACAATAAGAATTATTACAATCGAATAACGACGGTATTGTCGAAGTGTTGCTGCAGTAACTAATCCCAATTTTGTTAAAAAATAAATAATGATGGGTAACTCAAAAATTATTCCGCAAGAAATAACCGAAGTTTTGACCATTCCGATATAATTGTCGACTTTAAATTGATTTTGAATGGCTTTACTGACATTAAATCCTCCAAAAAAGTTTATTGAAAGGGGCAAAATTAAATAATAACCAAACAATACTCCTAGAAAAAATAATAACGATGACCAAAGAATAAATCCAACAGCACTTTTCTTTTCGTTTTTGTACAATGCAGGACTAATGAATTTCCAGATTTCCCAAAGAATATAAGGAAAGCCTAAAATAAAACCTGCCGTAATACATGTCCATAAAAAAATTGAAAATTGACTACCTAATTCGGTACTTTGAATAATGAATGGCATTTTGTCCACACACATTCCGCCATCGTCAGTATTGAGATAACGAGTTAATTTACAAAATATTTCATAGGTGATAAAATGAGGATCTAAAGGTGCAAATATGACTTTTTCGAAGATGAAATCAATAATAAAATAGGACAAACAAGATACGACTAAAACTGCAGCCGTAATTCTAATGAGTAACCATCGCAAATCTTCGAGATGATCCAGAAACGACATTTCTTTGAGTTCTTTATCTGCTGCCATTATATAATTCCTTCTTTTAAAATATCATGCAAATGCAGTACGCCTTTATAGATATCATTTTCTACAACTACTAATTGTGTAATTTTATATTTTTCTAAAATTTGAAAAGCATCAATAACTTTTGCATCAAATTTAATCAATTTCGGATTTTTAGTCATAATGTCTTTTGCTGTCAAATGCGAAAATGAATTGTTTTCGTTAAGCATTCTTCGTATATCGCCATCTGTGATGATTCCAATGACTTTCTCGTTTTCTAAAACAGCGGTTACACCCAAACGTTTTTCAGAAATCTCAAAAATCACCTTTTTAATGTTTGCATCTGCCAAAACCGATGGTTTCAAGGTGTTTTCTAACATATCATTTACCCGAAGCAATAATTTTTTGCCCAATGCACCTCCAGGATGGTATTTTGCAAAATCTTGTGGCTGAAAATCTCGCATTTCCATTAGGCAAACAGTCAAAGCATCTCCCATAACTAATTGCGCTGTGGTGCTGTCTGTTGGTGCTAGATTATTTGGACACGATTCAGATTCTACTGTCGTGTTGAGCACAAAATCCGAGTTTTTAGCCAAAAAAGAATCTGTATTTCCAGTAATTGCAATGAGTTTGTTTCCAAAATTATTGATAATCTGAACCAAAACTTTAATTTCGGGACTATTTCCACTTTTAGAAATACAAATGACAACATCGTCTTTTTGAACCATACCTAAATCACCATGAATGGCTTCTGAGGCATGCAAAAACATCGATGGAGTTCCTGTTGAATTCATCGAGGCCACAATTTTTTGAGCTATAATAGCACTCTTGCCAATGCCCGTAATAACAATTCTTGTTTTACAATCAAAAATTAATTTTGTAGCGTCCACAAATGAATTGTCTATAAACTGGGCTAATCTTTCAATTGATTTGCTTTCTGATAAAATGGTTTTTTTTGCAGACTCAATGATGTTTTTATCGGGTATCAAAATAGTTTTACTATTAAATTTGTTTGTTTAAAAGAAATTTATATCTTTATGTGGTGCAAATTTAAGTAAAATACGATTAATAAAGTATGAATTCGAACGAAATTGATATACATAAGGAACTAAAAAAATATTTTGGTTTCAACCAGTTCAAAGGTTTGCAAGAACAAGTCATTCGAAGTTTGCTTGCAAAAAAAAATACTTTTGTAATTATGCCCACTGGTGGCGGAAAATCACTGTGTTACCAACTTCCAGCATTGATGTTAAACGGAACTGCAATTGTGGTTTCGCCTTTGATTGCTTTGATGAAAAATCAAGTGGATGCGATCAGAAGTTTATCTTCAGAACATGGAATTGCACACGTTTTGAATTCCTCTTTGAATAAAACCGAAATTGCACAAGTGAAATCAGATATTTTGGCTGGAATCACAAAAATGCTTTATGTTGCACCAGAATCATTAACAAAAACAGAATATACCGAGTTTTTGCAAAGTGTTCCAATATCTTTTGTTGCCATTGACGAAGCGCATTGCATCTCAGAATGGGGACACGATTTTAGACCAGAATACAGAAACCTAAAACATATCATTAAAACAATTGGCGATGTTCCTGTAATTGGTTTAACCGCAACTGCAACGCCAAAAGTTCAAGAAGATATTTTGAAAAATCTTGATATGTCCGATGCAACAACTTTTAAAGCATCTTTCAATCGTCCAAATTTGTTTTATGAAGTTCGCACAAAAACTAAAAATATTGAGTCAGATATTATTAGGTTTATAAAAACTCACAAAGGAAAATCTGGAATTATCTATTGCTTAAGTCGTAAAAAAGTAGAAGCAATTGCCGAAGTTTTACAAGTAAATGGTATATCAGCAGTTCCATATCATGCAGGACTTGACGCTAAAACCAGAGCCAAACACCAAGATATGTTTCTCATGGAAGATGTCGATGTGGTGGTTGCAACCATTGCTTTTGGAATGGGAATCGATAAACCAGATGTTCGGTTTGTAATTCATCATGATATTCCAAAATCTTTAGAAAGTTATTATCAAGAAACGGGTCGTGGCGGTCGAGATGGTGGCGAAGGTCATTGTATGGCGTATTACTCCTATAAAGATGTAGAAAAACTTGAAAAATTTATGTCTGGAAAACCTGTAGCTGAACAAGAAATTGGTTTTGCATTGCTACAAGAAGTTGTTGGCTATGCCGAAACATCAATTTCTAGACGAAAGTTTTTATTACATTATTTTGGAGAAGAATTCGATTCAGAAACTGGAGAAGGTGCCGATATGGATGATAATGTCCGAAATCCAAAAACCAAAGTCGAAGCACAAAAGCAAGTAGTTCAATTGCTCGAAGTGGTAAGAGATACCAAACATTTATACAAATCAAAAGAAATTATTTTCACACTCATTGGTCGCGTAAATGCCATGATAAAAGCCCATAGAACCGATTCGCAATCTTTTTTTGGGTGCGGAAGTGCCTTTGAAGAAAAATATTGGATGGCACTAATTCGCCAAGTTCTTGTTGATGGTTTTTTATCAAAAGATATCGAAACCTACGGTATTTTGAAAATTACCGAAAAAGGATTGAATTATATTAAAAATCCAGTTTCGTTTATGATGTCTGAAGATCACGAATACAACGAATCCGAAGACGAAGCCATTGAAACAGCAGCAAAATCATCTGGAACTGCCGATGAAGTTTTAATGGGAATGTTGCGCGATTTGCGTAAAAAAGTTGCCAAAAAACTTTCTGTTCCTCCGTTTGTAGTTTTTCAAGATCCATCGCTTGAGGATATGGCTTTGAAATATCCAATTTCAATCGATGAAATGAGTAATATTCATGGAGTAGGCGAGGGCAAGGCAAAAAAATATGGTAAAGAATTCGTGGAACTTATAGCGCGATATGTAGAAGATAACGATATCGAACGTCCAGATGACTTAGTGGTTAAGTCTACAGGTGCAAATTCTGCAAACAAATTATATATTATTCAAAATATTGATAGAAAACTTTCGTTAGAAGACATTGCACGAGGAAAGGGCTTGAAAATGGAAGATTTAGTCAAAGAAATGGAACAAATTGTCTATTCTGGAACGAAATTAAACATCAAATATTGGATAGACGAAATGCTTGACGATGACCAACAAGAAGAAATTCATACCTATTTTATGGAATCTGAATCAGACAATATCGAAAATGCACTCAAAGAATTCGATGGCGATTATGATATCGATGAACTGAGAATGATGCGAATTAAATTTATAAGTGAGGTGGCAAATTAGTGATCAGTT
>JAYWEG010000084.1:0-2129 GCA_043779445.1 Bacteroidota bacterium | reverse complement strand
AGTTGGCGCAGGAGATTCTGCTTGCGAAGAAGCACATTATTTATCTAAATTATGTAAAAAAGTGACTATGTTGGTTAGAAGCGAAAATTTTAGAGCTTCAAAAATTATGGAAGCTCGAGTTCGCAAAACTGAAAACATTACTATTTTAATGAACCACGATACGGTCGAGGTTCTTGGCGATGGTCAAGTTGTAACTGGTGTTAAAGCCAAGAATAAAACTACCGATGCTATTTTTGATATTGAAGCAACAGGTTTTTTCGTAGCAATTGGTCACAAACCAAATACTGATATTTTTAAAGATTTTATTACTCTTGATGAAACTGGCTATATTGTCAACTTTCCAGGATCTGCTAAAACCAATATTGATGGTGTTTTTGTTTCTGGCGATGCTGCCGATCATGTGTATCGTCAAGCCATTACTGCAGCTGGCACAGGTTGTATGGCCGCTTTAGATGCTGAAAGATATTTGGCCGCAAAACATTAGTTAGAAAGTATTTTATATAAAATTCCCACTAACTTTTAAAAAAAAAGTAAAAGTTAGTGGGATTTATTTATTATTTTCTTTTTTGTGAGTTTCTAGTGGCTTTTCTTTTATTGTTTGCTTCATCACGAATTTTTTCCTGATAATCATCCATTTTGTCTTGATACGCTTCCATTTTTGTATCAAAATCTTTCATTTGTTTATCAAACTCTGTCATATCAGGTTGTAAAGCTTCCATTTTACGACCATATTCTTCCATTTCAGCTTCATATTTTTTCATTTCTGTACTAGACCAAGCATTAGCATACTTGTCCATTTCGGCTTCATATTTTTTCCAACCCACTTTATCATTAGGGTCTTTTGGAGTTTTAATATTTGGAGTGGGAGGAAATGGAGGAGGTGAAGGTGGTATTGGCATTTTATCTCCAAAAGGATTAGTAGGCGGAGTAGGAGGTGTTGGAGGTTCGAGCATATTTACGTTAGAATATGATGTTTCCGAAACATTATTATCTGAAAAACTAAAAACCCTATTATTTCCCTTTAAATTTCTTTTTATAGAAAACATAAAGGGCGTAATGGCTTTGTCACTCTCAACATTATGACTGCTTTTGGATCCTTTGTTATCATTGGCATCCATAGAAATACTTGTAATTTCGTTATTAGTATTTCTTTTAATGTGAGTAACTTTTAAAACTACATCATAATCTTTTTTTAATGCTTCGCACTCTTTTTTAATGTTGTAATCGGTAGTATTTTTGTCTATAATAATTTCTGTAACTCTCTGACTATTCTCCGAAACTAAAGAACCATCTTCGAGTTTTATTAACTTTTCTTGAGCCGTAACTTTTACTTGAAAAAAAGCGATAAAGGCTACTAATACAGGAATTACAATAGTGTATTTCCAAAGGTTTTTCTGTTTTGACTGATTTTTGTTTAACATAACAATTCGTTTTTTGATTAATGATTGATAAAAATTATTGGTCATCGACAAGCAGTTTTGATCAGTAACTACTCTCAAAAGCGTCATTTGATACGCTTTTTTATCTTCTATATTTTCTATTGCTTTTTGGTCGGCAATGTATTCTAGATTTTGTAATATGGCTTTTTTGTACCACCAAACAAAAGGATTGAACCAAAAAATGGCACAAAAAACTTTAGCAATTAAAACATCAATTGAATGATACTCTTGGCTGTGTACTTTTTCGTGATTTAAAATACTTTCAAGTTCTATTTTTGAATATAATGTAGAATTAAAAACGATGTATTTGAAAAACGAGAACGGACTAATATTTTCTTGAATATCGACTAATACAAATGGTTTGTTAATTTCTATTTTTCTATTTTTTAATAATTTGAATAATGAGTATAAGTTGTTTATAATCAATAAAATAAAAACAAAAATGATAAAAATGTAAATTACAATAAAAATTAGATTCCAATCGATTGTTTCCAATCGAAGTATTTTATTATTAATATTTGGACTGAAAGTATTCTTAAAAATTATATGTTTTTTTGGTATTAAAACAATTTTATTAATAAAAAACAAAGGCAACAAAACCGAGGTAAATAATCCTGAAAGTAAAAACCATCGGTTACTATTAAAAAAAGTTTCCTTTTCAACCAAAAAATAATAAGTTGAATAGAAAAT
>JAYWEG010000083.1:0-5366 GCA_043779445.1 Bacteroidota bacterium | reverse complement strand
AAATTACTTGGTCTTTGAAGTTTTTGATTTCTATGTTGTTTGCTTGCAATAATTCGTAAACCATTTTGTCTCGTTCGCGAGCATAGGGCTCGTAGTCGTGATTGAAAAAAACTTTTTCGATTTTGTTTTCGGATAGAATTTGTTTCCAAATCGTTTCGGGTTCACCATGAAAAACAGCGAGAGACTTCCCTGATTTATATAATTCTTCATTGATTTTTTCTAATCTTGTATGAATAAAATTCACACGAGCATCATCTTTCGGAAGTTGACTTAATATTTTATTATCAAAAATAAAAATTGGTAAAACATTTTTATCTGATGATAATGCTTCAAAAAAACCTTTATTGTCATCGATTCGTAAATCGCGACGAAACCAAAATATATTCATTTTATTGTTTTTTAAATTCTCCAAAAAGTTCAATTAGTTTTGCTTTTCTGAAAGCGAAAATTTCTTCGAGTTTTGGTTTAACCAAAAAAGGATGAACAATTTGTCCCAGAATTCCAAGCGGAATTTTATAATCAATCAAATCTTCCATTTCGACGCCGCCATCAATTTCTCGAATAAAATGTTTATGATGCCACATCGCATAAGGCCCAAAAATTTGAATGTCAACAAAGTAATCATTTTTTTTTAGTTGTGTAATTTCCGAAACCCACTTCGCAGGAATTCCAAAAATTGGTGTAACCGAATATTGTATTATTTGACCCGCATATAAAGGTCGATGGTCTTCAGAAATTTTCTTAAAATTCATATACGATGGTGTCATTATTGACAAATTATCTGAATTTGATAGAAATTCCCATGCTTTGTCAAGCGAAATGGGCACATTTTGTTTACTCGAGAACGTATAAATTTTCATACTATTTATTTCTGTAAATTTACAAAATTTGTTTAACATTATTAGATTAATATTAAACAAAATAATATTGTTTTATCATAAAATTAACAAACATAAAGATTTTGAATTGCTACATTTGTGAAAATATAAAAATATATAAAAATGAAAAAAATACTAATTGCAGCATTCATTGTATGTTCAATTTCGAATTTCGCGCAAGTAAAAACACCACAACCGAGTCCAAAAGCAACTATTAGTCAAGTAGTTGGATTAACAGAAGTAAACGTGGAATATTCTCGTCCTGGTGCAAAAGGAAGAATTATTTTTGGAGATTTAGTTCCTTTTGGTAAAATTTGGAGAACTGGTGCCAACGAAAACACTACGATTTCGTTTTCTGAAGATATTACCATTGATGGAAGAACCTTGAAAAGTGGTAAATATGCTTTATACACAAATCCAAAAGCAGATAGTTGGGAAATTATTTTCTATACTGATATAACGAATTGGGGAACTCCAAAAGTTTGGGATGATGCAAAAGTCGCATTGAGAACTGTTGTGAAACCCTTTTTATCGGAAAAAAAAGTAGAGAGTTTCACCATTAGCCTCAACAATCTTGAAAGTGGTGCCGCAATTTTAGAATTACTTTGGGATAAAACGGTTGTGGACATGAAATTTGAAGTTCCTACTCAAAAAGCAACTCTGGCAAGTATTGAAAAAGTTTTGGCTGGACCAAGTGCGAGCGATTATTTTTCTGCCGCACAATATTATTATCAATCGAATTTAGATTTGCCTAAAACATTAGAATTTATAAATAAAGCAGTTTCTAGTTTTGTTCCAAATACTGACAATCCGTCTCCTTTTTGGATGTTGAGACTAAAATCTTTGGTTCAAGCAAAAATGAACGACAAAAAGGGTGCTGTAGAAACGGCAAAATTATCTTTAGCGGGAGCTACAGCAATCAAAAATGAAGATTATATTAAAATGAATAATGATAGTATAAGAGAATGGACAAAATAAAATATTCTTAATTTAAAAAAACGCTCTAAACTGGAGCGTTTTTTATGTTTATATTTTTTACATTTATAAATAATTGAAATAAAATTGATAGTGTAACCACCAAAGTTGCTCCAATAAAATTAAGCCAAAGATATCCCAACTTTTCATTATCTGGTTGTGTGTGAATCGCAAAATAATATATTAAAAAAACCGTTGTTTGAGAAATAATCCCGCTCAAAAAGATAGCACTTGCTTTAACAAATTTAATATAAAAACCAACTAAAAAGATTCCAAGAACGGTACCATAAAAAATAGATCCAACAATATTTACCAACTGAATCAGATTTTCAAAAAGTGTTCCTACACACGCAAACAGTATTGCGATTACTCCCCAAAGTAGCGTGAAATAACGTGTCGCATTTACATAGTGTTTATCCGATTTTTTGGTTTTTAGGTTTCTTCTATAAATATCTATTGTAGTTGTTGATGATAAAGCCATTAGTCCCGATGCGGAAGATGACATGGCCGCCGAAAGTATTACAGCTAATAATAATCCGATTAATCCTTTTGGCAAATAATTCAGAATAAAATATAAAAAAACATAATCTTTATCGTTTTTTTCTGATTTAGAATCTACTTTCCCAATGATTTCTTTAGCTTGTTCACGCAAATCTTTTTCTTTACTGGACAAAATCGATAATTGTTTCCTCAAGCTTGGGTTATCATAATTTTGATTCAAATGGTCGATATACAGCAGATTATATTCTTTTTTTTCGTCGGAAAGTTCCAAAAGTTTTTTTTCTAAAACATGGTATTCATTCGCATATTTTGATTCTTCGACTTTTGATTTGTTAATTGGATTAAAATTTAATGGAACTGGATGAAACTGAAAAAATACGAAAACCATGACGCCAGTTAATAAAATAAAAAACTGCATTGGAACTTTTAAGAAGCCATTCATTATCAAACCCATTTGACTTTCTTTAATTGATTTACCCGAAAGATAACGACCAACTTGAGACTGATCGGTTCCAAAATAGGATAACATTAAGAAAAATCCCCCCGTAATGCCGCTCCAAAACGTGTATTGCGTTTTTGGATCGAACGAAAAATCCAAAATATTCATTTTGTCGTTTGCCCCTGCAATGTGCATGGCGTTAGAGAATGTCATGTCATTTGGAAGTAAATGCAATATCCAAAAAAATGTGATAAACATTCCAGACATAATCACGAAAATTTGTTGTTTTTGGGTAACGTTTACGGCTTTTGTTCCACCAGAAAAAGTATAAATAATAACTAATATTCCAATAGCTATATTCAAAAAGGTTAAATTCCAGCCTAGTAAAGTTGAAAGAATTATGGATGGCGCATAAATTGTCAAACCAGTTCCTAAACCGCGCTGTACTAAAAACAAAATTGCAGCTAATGATCTGGTTTTTAAATCAAAACGCTGCTCGAGATATTCATAAGCGGTAAAAACTTTCAGTCTGCTGTATATTGGTATAAAAGTAACCGAAATTACAACCATTGCAATTGGCAATCCAAAATAGAATTGCACAAATCCCATTCCGTCATGATAGGCTTGACCAGGTGTTGATAAAAAAGTAATAGCACTGGCTTGCGTAGCCATAACCGAAAGTCCAACTGTCCACCAAGGCGTTTCTTTGTTTCCAAGAATATATTCTTCTACATTTTTGCTTCCTTTGGTTTTATAAACGCCATAGAAAACTATAAAAAGTAGTGTGGCAGTTAAAATTAGCCAGTCGAGTTGTTGCATATATTTATGAAAATAATTGTACTATTAAATAAAATATAATAATGTAAATTGCATTTACGATTAGCAAAACAGTGTAACTGTTGTTCCAATTATGTTGTTTTTTTTCTACCATTATTGTTTGATTGAAATCAAATTTGCCATTAATCGGTAGGCTCCAACAACTCCCGCAGGTAATTCTCTAAAAAAACTTAAACCCGTGTAAATATAGTTTCCTTTTCCGTACTTTGCGACTAATAAGGCACCATTTTTTGGAGTTTCGCCTTTGTCGTTCGAAGAAAGAATAGGAGTGAAGTTGCTATCGAATTCTCTTGGATAATACAAACCTTGTTCTTGCGTCCAATTTTCAAAATCTTTAGATGTAATTTTGTTTGGAAAATTCAGAATAGGATTTTCTGGAGCTAAAAATCGAACTTCAGCATTTTCTTCAGTAACTCGATCGTTAGAAATTTTTAGAGGAAAAGGTGCCATATTTTTAGTTACTAAATCGTCTAAAGTATTATATTGCACAATCATTGTTTTTCCGTTTTTCACAAAATCAAGTAAAATATTTTGTTTGTATTCGAGCATAGTAACAACATTATAGGCTCTAATTCCAGTAATCACCACATCGAAATTCAACATTTTTTCTATTGAAATATCTTCTGGCTTTAGAATTGTAATTTCATAGCCCATTTGAGTTAAACAATTTGGAACTTCGTCGCCAGCACCCATGATATAAGCAATTTTTTCATTTTTTATTTTGATATCGAGTTTTAAGGCTTTTGTTTGTGCCGTTTGTAACACAATTTGCTTATAAATATGAGAATAATTAATATCGATTTGATTTTTATCAAAAGTAGATCCTTCAATTTCAACCATACTTTTTATAGCAACTTCACTAGCCTCTTTTGAGGGCGAAACAGTGAAAAAGATTAATTGTTCTTGACCTTTTTTTGCTATCGAAAATAAATTTTCTGATGGCGAAACTTTCCAAGAATCAGGAATTTCTAAATGCACTTTACCTTGAATATTGTCTTTGCCTGATTTTATTTTTACTGCTATGGTTTTTGATTTATCAGAATTAAAGATATATACTTTTTCTTTAAAAGAGGATGTTACAGCAGGAACAATATCCAAAGGTTGATAGACTTCTCCTTTAACATCGTCATTTGTTTTATAAATCACAAATCGATCAAAGGGAATTTCTACTCCATCCATTTCTATTATAAAAACTATTTTTACTTGTCGAATAACATCTGGAATTCCTATGTTTTTTTGATCATCAACACGATACATTCCAACAGTTCCTTTTTCTTTTAACCAATATGGCGATGTATATTCAAGGTTTTGGGTAAGATTTAGTTCAATATTTTTTGAAATATCTTTATTGTTTTCTAAATTTATTTCGATAAACGAAAGTGACGAACTCGGAAAACTGTTATAGGATTTCCATTTCATTTTAATATCACTTCGATTAATGACTTCGAGTTTCAATTTCAATAAACTTGCCGGAGTTGCTTCTTGATTTTCGGCAACTGCTTCAAGATATAAACCTGAGCAAGCAGCGATAATTTTTTTTATTTCTTCAATTTTTATGTTTTTCCAATGTTGATCCTCTAGTTTAGAAATCAAAACGTATGCTTTAATCAATTCTGGAATCGAAGCGGAAGGATTTTTGAAATCAAAATTTTTCTCCACATTCGAAAGTAAAATTCCAATTTCATTCCCATTTTTCACTCGGTTCCAGGTAGTGTCAATCCCTTCGAAAATATTAG
>JAYWEG010000082.1:0-5380 GCA_043779445.1 Bacteroidota bacterium | reverse complement strand
CTTATACTGCTCAAAATGAGACTCAAAGTAGTAACTAAACAAACAAAAACAAATAATGAACTACTAACAATTTTAGGTCTAAACTCAATTTTGTAATTATCAGAAATTGCAAATCCTAACAATATAAAATGACTTACAAGAGATAATGGAATGATGCAAAGCATTTCATTTGTTAGGTTAATGATTGTTACGATGTCTACAAAATAAAAACACAAAATCGAAACTAAAAACCAAGAATTAACTTTTTCTGCCTTATCAAAATAGTAAAATAAAATAACGGGACAAATTGCAGTTTTAGAAATCATGAAGAGATTTTCGTTTTGGGTGAAGTTTGCATAAATACACAACAAACTCAAAAAAAAATAGATGTAAAGTAATATTTTACTCAGATTCATAGTGTTAAAGTTTCGTTTGCAAGCACTATTTTTTTAGCTTGGGTTTTTGTTACAAATATATAAATACTAAAAAATCCTAATAGGTGTAAAATTCTATCCATGAAATTTAAATTAAAATCATTAATATAATACTTTACTAATGCAGCAAAAATATCAGAAATTAATATACTAAAACAACCTACAAAATAATAAAAAGAATTTATGTTATAATTCTTACTAAAATAATAAACAGTTGAAATTGTCAATAATATAGCTGAAATTGCATTTAGAATAACGATAAAAATTACTATATAATCATTTTCTGACTCTAAAATTAAATATAAAATGATGCTTAAAAAAACACAATTGAGAATTACTACGAACAAGGTGTAACCTTTTAAGGCACTTTTAAAATTATACGTTTTTGTTAAAGGATTTACTAAATTTATTAAAGCAAGGTAACTCAAAAAATAGAATAATAATCCAAGTGATAAATACATTGTAATAGCATCGGAAATCAAAAACATTATTTCTCCAAGATAAAAAAACAATGTAAAAATATAGAATTTAATTGGTAACAAAATTTTTTGATCTAAAAACGAAAAAATCAATAATAATGGAATGAAAAAAGGTTTTATGTAAATAACATATTTTGGATCATATAAAAATTCTGCACAAAAATAAATTGCAATTAGACAAATCAAAAAACTAAGAATTGTATTTTTTAGGAACATAATAATTTTTAAGAATTTTGCAACAAATCTACAAATTCGTTTTCGTTTAGAATTTTTATTTTTAATTGATTGGCTTTTTCGAGTTTTGCTGGCCCCATATTATCCCCAGCAATTAAAAAATCTGTTTTTGTAGAAATGGAACTGCCAACTTTTCCACCATTATCTTCGATGGTTTGTTTGAGTTCGTCACGAGAAAAAATAGAAAAAACTCCAGAAACTACAAACGTTTTACCGGATAATTTTTGGGTGGCATTTAGATTAATTTTTTCAATAATTTCGAATTGAACTCCCACTTTTTTTAACCTTTCAATCGTGATTTGATTTTCTTGATTCTCAAAAAACTCCAAAACACTTTTGGCTATTCGGTCACCAATTTCATCTACCAAAATCAAATCTTCGAATTTGGCTAAAGCTAAAGCATCAATATTTTTGAAATGTTTGGCTAATTTTTTCGCAACTGTTTCGCCCACAAAACGAATTCCAAGTGCGTACAAAACACTTTCGAATGGAATTTTGACAGAATCCGAAACTCCTTTTACTAAATTTTCTGCGGATTTTTGGGCCATTCGTTCCAAAGGCAAAATTTGATCCACTTTCAAATCATACAAATCAGCATAGTTTTTCACTAAACCATTATTGAAAAGCAAGGCAACTGTTTCGCCACCCAAACCCTCAATATCCATGGCTTTGCGAGAAATATAATGTTGAATTCGACCAATAATTTGTGGCGGACAACCGTAGAAATTCGGACAATAATGATTGGCTTCTCCTTCGCTTCTAACCAGTTCTTTATTACATTCTGGACAATGAGTTATGTAAATTGTGGGTTGAGAATCTTTTGGTCGCTGAGCCAAATCAACTGCAATAATTTTCGGAATAATTTCTCCTCCTTTTTCTACAAAAACGGTATCGTTGATTCTGATATCTAACTTTTCGATTTGATCTGCATTGTGCAACGAAGCACGTTTTACGATGGTTCCAGCCAATTGAACTGGTTCTAAATTCGCAACAGGAGTGATAGAACCAGTTCGCCCAACTTGATACGAAATCGATTTTAGTTGCGTCGAAACTTGCTCAGATTTGAATTTATATGCCATTGCCCAACGCGGACATTTGGAGGTGTAACCCAATTCTTCTTGATATTGCAATGAATTAACCTTTACCACTACTCCATCGGTTTCATAGGGCAATTTGTGTCTGTTTATATCCCAAAAATCAATGAAATTAAAAACTTCGTCAAGATTTTTTGCTAATTTTGATTCTGTAGGTGCTTTGAAACCCCAATTTCTTGAAGATTCTAAACCATCAAATTGAGAATCAAAAGGTAAATTATTACCTACAATAAAATACAACAAACAATCCAAAGGACGTTTGGCAACTTCTGCACTATCTTGTAATTTTAAACTCCCGGAGGCCGTATTTCTTGGGTTAGAATAGGGAGTTTCTCCAATTTCAATCAATTCTTGATTCATTTTTTCAAAACCAGCAAAAGGCAAAATAATTTCACCTCGAATATCGAATTTTTCTGGAAAATTTCCTTTTAGTTCTAATGGAATCGATTTTATAGTTTTTACGTTATTAGTTACATCGTCGCCCTGAAAACCATCTCCACGAGTTAAGGCTTGCTTCAATTTTCCGTTTTCGTAAGTAATAGAAATTGAGGCTCCGTCGTATTTGAGTTCGCAAGTGTATTCTAATGGTACATTTCCCAAAACTTTTTGAATTCTATTTTCCCAATCTATTAAATCTTCTTTGGAATAAGAATTATCCAACGAATACATTCTGGTATCATGCTTCAGAGTTTGAAAATTCTTAGTTACTGAACCACCAACTCGTTGCGTAGGCGAATTTTCGTCAAACAATTCAGGATTTGCGTTTTCTAAATCTAAAAGTTGTTTGAGTTTACTATCAAAATCGTAGTCCGAAATGGTTGGAGTATCCAAAACATAATAGTTATGGTTATGAAGATTAAGTTCTTTGCGCAAGGATTTTATAAGTTCTGATGAATCCATATAAGAATAAAATTTTCTCAAAAATACAAATTAAAATGAATAAAATTGCAATTCAATTTTTGTAAACGTACTTTTGTAAATCATAAATATTCTAATGAAACGCTAACAATACAAATGCAAAAATACATTTCTCAACTCAACGAAGCCCAGCAAGAACCCGTTTTGCAAAAAGACGGACCTATGATTATTATTGCAGGAGCTGGATCTGGAAAAACAAGGGTTCTAACTATCCGAATCGCCTATTTAATGAGTTTGGGAGTGGATTCTTTTTCGATTTTGGCTTTGACTTTTACAAATAAAGCGGCAAAAGAAATGAAAAAAAGAATTTCGGATATTGTGGGCGCACCCGAAGCGAAAAACCTTTGGATGGGAACTTTTCACTCTGTTTTTGCTAGAATTTTGCGTTCAGAAGCGGATAAATTGGGTTATCCTAGCAATTTCACGATATATGATTCTCAAGATTCTTTGCGATGTATCTCCGGAATTATAAAAGAAATGCAATTGGACAAAGATATTTATAAACCAAAGCAAATTCTAGGGCGAATATCATCATACAAAAATTCATTAATTACCGTTAAAGCCTATTTCAATAATCCCGAATTGCAAGAAGCCGATGCCATGTCCAAAAAACCTCGTTTGGGAGAAATTTATCAGGCCTATGTGGAACGTTGTTTCAAATCTGGTGCAATGGATTTTGATGATTTATTATTAAAAACCAATGAGTTACTATCAAGATTTCCAGAAGTTTTGGCCAAATATCAAAATCGATTCCGATATATTTTGGTCGATGAGTACCAAGATACCAATCATTCTCAATATCTAATTGTTCGTGCATTGTCAGACCGTTTTCAGAATATTTGCGTGGTTGGCGACGATGCACAAAGTATTTATGCGTTTCGTGGTGCGAATATCAATAATATTTTAAATTTCCAAAAAGACTACGAAGGTGTAAAAACGTATCGTTTAGAACAAAATTATCGTTCCACGAAAAATATTGTCGAAGCCGCCAATTCTATTATTGACAAAAACAAAACCAAACTCGACAAAATTGTTTGGACTGCCAATGATTATGGCGCAAAAATAAAAGTAAATCGTAGCGTTACTGATAGCGAAGAAGGTCGATTTGTCGCCAGTACTATTTGGGAACAAAAAATGACCAATCAACAAATGAATGGTTCCTTTGCAATACTTTATAGAACGAATGCACAATCTCGTTCCATGGAAGATGCTTTGCGAAAAAGAGATATTCCGTATCGAATTTATGGTGGATTGTCATTCTATCAGCGCAAAGAAATCAAAGATGTTTTGTGCTATTTGCGATTAGTGATTAACCCAAAAGACGAAGAAGCATTGGTTCGAGTAATCAATTATCCAGCTCGTGGCATTGGCGATACAACAGTCGAAAAACTTACAATTGCAGCCAATCATTACAAACGTTCAATATTTGAAGTCATGCAAAATATCGATAAATCGATTTGAAACTCAATACAGGAACCAAACAAAAACTCTCCGATTTTGTAACCATGATTCAAAGTTTTCAGGTCATCAACGAAAATCAAGATGCTTTTGTACTCGCCGATCATGTTGCCAAAAAAACAGGATTGGTTCAGGAACTCAAAAAAGATGGAACGCCCGAAGGCATTGCCCGGATTGAAAATATTGAGGAACTTCTAAACGGAATAAAAGATTTTACCGAAGGACAAATAGAAGTCGATGGCGCACGTGGAGCCCTATCAGAGTTTATGGAAGATGTGGCACTAGCAACCGATTTAGACAAAGATACTGGCGATGATGATCGTGTGGCATTAATGACCATTCACTTGGCTAAAGGTTTGGAATTTCCAACCGTTTTTGTAGTCGGAATGGAAGAAGATTTGTTTCCAAGTGCGATGTCCATGAGCACACGAAGCGAACTCGAGGAAGAACGTCGATTGTTTTATGTAGCCATAACTCGGGCCGAACATCAAGCATATTTAACCTATGCGCAATCACGTTATCGTTGGGGAAAATTAACCGACAGCGAACCTTCACGATTCATAGAGGAAATCGATGCACAATATCTGGAATATCAAACTCCCGAAGAAACCAATTATCGATATAAACCCATGATAGATAACGATATTTTTGGAGATATAGACAAATCGAAATTGCGTTTAGCAAAACCAATAATGGGAACTCCACCAAAATATATAACCGACAACGAACCTAAATCTGACATCAATATCAGGAAACTAAAACCAGTTTCGAGCAATTCTGGAAC
>JAYWEG010000081.1:0-5391 GCA_043779445.1 Bacteroidota bacterium | reverse complement strand
CATATGCTTTCACTTCATCGGTGAATGTAATGAAAAAATTGTCGCCATATACGGTCATGCTAACCACAAATCTCGAACCCGTTTACGGAATTTTCCTCGCCTATTTCATCATTGGCGGAACCGAAAAAATGAGTTCAGCGTTCTATATTGGCTCTGTAATCATCTTAATAACAGTTATTCTAAACGGATTTGTAAAAAATTTTAAAAAATAATCTTCAGAAGCCATTTCCCGCTCTTCGTTGCAATCTTTTGCTTTGAAATATTTTTTTCTACCGCACAAAAGGAACTTCCTTTGGTCGTTCTTTTGCTCTAAGAAAAAAAACATTTCAAAGCAAAAGGATTTTTACTACGATCGTGGCTAGGGCGAAATTTGTAAATCAGTATTCTTTTTTATGTAAAACCTTTTGCGTTTTTAAATTTAAAACTATATTTGTAATTCAAACCAAATCAAAAAATATTCCCCAAATATGGAATTTCTAGACTTCGAACAACCCGTAAAAGAACTCATAGACCAACTCGATAAATGCCAAGTAATTGGCGAAGAATCAGATGTTGATGTCACAAACACTTGCAATCAAATCAACAAAAAACTCATTGAAACTAAAAAAGAAATCTACGGAAATCTAACCGCCTGGCAACGTGTTCAATTGTCTCGTCATCCAAGTCGTCCATACACTATGGATCATGTCCGTGCACTTTGTGGTGATACTTTTTTAGAACTCTTTGGCGACAGAGGTTTCAAAGATGATAAAGCCATGATTGGAGGTTTGGGAAAAATTGGAGGTCAATCATTCATGATTGTTGGACAACAAAAAGGATTCAACACAAAAACAAGACAATTCCGAAACTTTGGAATGGCAAATCCAGAAGGATATCGCAAAGCATTGCGCCTCATGAAAATGGCTGAAAAATTTGGTATTCCAGTTCTAACATTAGTGGACACTCCAGGAGCCTATCCTGGTTTAGAAGCCGAAGAACGCGGTCAAGGGGAAGCTATTGCAAGAAATATTTTCGAAATGATTCGTCTTAAAACACCAATTATCACGGTCATTGTTGGTGAAGGAGCATCTGGTGGAGCTTTAGGAATTGGAGTAGGAGACAAGGTGTATATGATGGAAAACACATGGTATTCTGTTATTTCGCCAGAATCATGTTCCTCAATTCTTTGGAAAAGTTGGGAATATAAAGAAATTGCCGCCGAAGCCTTAAAGTTGACCTCCGCCGACATGAAAAAGCAAAAATTAGTTGACGATATCATTCCCGAGCCACTTGGTGGAGCGCATTATGATCGTGAAACAGCATTCAAATCTGTAGAAAAATATATTTTGAAAGGATTTGCAGAACTCAAAGACTTATCAACAACAGAATTAGTAGCACAACGAATGAATAAATACAGTAAAATGGGCGAATTTAAAGAATAACCTAAAACTTTTACTTAATATCCGTTTCGTTTTAACACACGAAACGGATTTTTTTTTGGTTATTAACAGAAATAACAATTTATAAACAAATCAAAAGTATAACTAAAATTCTATATTTTTTAATTTAGAATTACATTCGCATTATGGATAATTTTAAAGACATAAAACCCCAAAGGATAGAAAAAACGACCATCATAAATCTCGAAAAAGGGAAACTTCCGCCACAAGTAATCGATCTCGAAGAAGCAGTACTTGGTGCCATGATGATTGATAAAAAGGGAGTGGAGGAAGTAATTGATATGCTACAACCCGATGCGTTTTACAAAGACGCTCACAAAAATATTTTCGAAGCCATTTTTCAACTTTTTACAGATTCGCAACCCATAGATTTATTAACGGTTTCGGCTCAACTCAAAAAAAATGCAAAACTCGATATTTCGGGTGGAGATTTCTATTTGATACAATTAACTCAGAAAATTTCTTCTTCTGCACACATCGAATTTCACTCCAGAATCATACTTCAAAAATACATTCAACGAAGTTTAATTCGAATCTCGTCAGAAATTATAGAAGAATCCTACGATGAAACTACCGATGTTTTTGATCTTTTGGACAAAGCAGAATCAAAACTCTACGAAGTTACTCAAGGAAATATCAAACGAAGTTCAGAAACGGCACAAAGTTTAGTGTTGCAAGCCAAAAAACGAATTGAAGAAATTGCAAAACAAGAAGGTTTGAGTGGTGTAGCAACTGGATTTGAAAAATTAGACAAAATCACATCAGGATGGCAACCATCTGATTTAGTGATTATTGCTGCTAGACCCGGGATGGGAAAAACGGCTTTTGTCCTTTCAATGGCTCGAAATGTGGCAATTGATTTTGGTCATCCTGTGGCACTTTTTTCGCTAGAAATGTCATCTGTTCAATTGATAACACGTTTAATCTCTTCAGAAACTGGTTTGTCGTCTGAAAAACTCCGAACAGGAAAATTAGAAAAACACGAATGGGAACAACTGTCCATAAAAGTAAAAAATCTCGAAAAAGCACCTTTGTTTATTGACGATACGCCATCACTTTCGATTTTTGATTTGAGAGCAAAAGCAAGACGACTTTCGTCTCAACACGGCATAAAATTGATTATTGTGGACTATTTGCAGTTGATGACCGCTGGCGGAAGTTCTGGCAAAGGAGTTGGAAACCGAGAGCAAGAAATCTCAACAATTTCTAGAAATCTAAAAGCTTTAGCTAAAGAACTTGCAGTTCCAGTAATTGCACTTTCGCAACTATCGAGAGCAGTAGAAACGCGTGGCTCGAGCAAAAGACCTTTGCTTTCTGATCTTCGAGAATCGGGTGCGATTGAGCAAGATGCAGATATTGTATCGTTTATATATCGTCCTGAATATTACAAAATCGATGAATGGGATGATGACGAACAATCGCCAACCGCAGGACAAGCCGAATTTATTATTGCAAAACATCGAAATGGTTCGTTAGAAAACATACGTTTAAAATTTATAGGTAATCTTGGAAAATTCGACAATCTCGAAGATTATAATGCCAATGATGATTATTTGCCTTCTACAATGAATTTGGCTCACGATGATAATCCGTTTCAAACAAAAAATTTACCAACAATAAATGAGGCTTTTGGAAGCAATATGAATAATGATGATGACGGCGATGTTCCTTTCTAATAAAAAATAAAATGGATAAGATGAATAATGAAATATTTGGAAATTTAAAAACTGCAGAAGAAATTTTATTTAAAGTTAAAGCAAGAATAGAAGAAATTTCGATAGAGAGCGGTTATAGTGGGGTTCCATCTGGATTTGAAAAACTTGATAAAATTACTTCGGGTTGGCAACCATCTGATTTGATAATAATTGCATCTCAAACAAGTATTGGTAAGTCGGCATTTATTATATCAATGATTAAAAACATTTCAGTTGATTTCAGTATACCAGCATTATTTTTTTCACCTGAAATGTCATCAGGACAAATAATGCAACGTTTGATTTCTATGGAAAGTGGAATTAACACAGAAAAATTAAGAACGGGTAAACTTGAAAAGCATGAATGGGAACTATTATCAGTTAATACCAAAAATCTTGAAAAAGCACCTATTTTTATTGATGACTCAACAATTACGATTGATCAATTGTGTTATAGGTCTAAAAAATTAGTTGAGGAAAATAATGTAAAAATTATATTTATAGATAATATTCATCTATTATTATCCGGAAATAAAGGGAATGGTGATATTACAAGAGAACATGAAATTTCTATAATTTCAAGAAGATTGAAAGCATTAGCAAAAGAATTAGAGATTCCAATAATTGCTATTTCACAATTATCAAGGGCTGTAGAATATCGAAGTAATGTTAAAAGACCAGTATTATCTGATTTGAGAGGTTCAGGAACTTTAGAAGAAATAGCAGATATTGTGTCGTTCATACATAGACCAGAATTTGATAAAATCGATGAGTGGGACGATGAAGAACAATCTCCAACAGCAGGTCAAGCAGAATTTATAATTGCAAAACACAGGAATGGTATATTAGATAATTTTCGTTTAAAGTTTATTTCTAATATTATAAAATTCGAAAATCTAGATGATTATGATACTAACGAAAATTATTTACCAACAACAATGAATTTGGATAACGACGATAACCCGTTTAAAAGAAATAATTTGCCAACAGTAAATGAGGCTTTTGGAAGCAATATGAATAATGATGATGACAGCGATGTTCCTTTTTAGAAAAGGAAAAAAAATCAATATCCAGATGTCAAAATAATCGCTCTCACGAGTTTCAATACAAAATCGTTTATTGCAAATATCATTCAAGTTGGAGCCGTTGCCTATTTAGTTAAAACTTCTTCTCCAGATGATGTTGTTGCAACTATTAACGAAGTTTTTGAAAAAGGGTTTTTCTATGACGAGCCAGTTTTGCAAGTCATCAACGAAGGATTACTCGATGCGAAAACAAAAACAAATCTCGATGAAGACTATCTCACAGAACGCGAAAAAGAAATTTTGATACTCATAGCACATCAGTATAGCACGGCTCAAATTGCAGAAAAATTACATATAAGTCAACGAACGGTCGAAGGTCACAGATCAACTTTAATTTTTAAAACCGAAGCGAAAAATGTAGCAAGTTTATTGGTTTATGCATTACAATACAACATTGTTAAACTAGAGGATTTATTGCAATCATAAAGAAAAAAGCATTAAAATAGACTTTCGTTCGTATTTCTCTACAAAGTAAAATCAACGGTCAAAAGCAAATATCTGTTTACTAAATTACTTTGATAAACAGAAGAATAATAATCAGTGTTTTGAACTTGAAAAAATACTTTGTTATTCAATAAATTTTTACCTGTTAATGTCAAATTTAACCATTTTTGTTTTGGTTTATATCTGATTTCAAAATCTAAAAATTTAAATTCGGTAGTGCTTTTTAAATTTGGTTTAAAATAGTCGTAAGAAAATGTAAATACCAAATTTTTATTTGGTCGAATTAGAATTTTTGTATTATTATTTAAAGATTCATTGACGTTAATGTTATTTTCTGTTTTGAAATTAATTCGATTGTAATTGAATTTATTTTCAAAATTTATTGGGATTTTAAAAGTTGTTTTCAAGAATAAATAGGCATTGTAATTGTTTGAGGAATTGTTTCTTAAATTACCGTTTACGCTATTTACATAGTTATCAATCCCATAATTTGAAGTATGTTTTATTGTTGTTTTGAGAAACTTGAAGTATTTTTCAATCAAGAATTTTGCCGAATAAGTACTGATATTTGTTGGAGATTGAAAAAAATTAATAGTACTGTAATTATCTTGAATTTCTAATGAGGATAAATAGGTATTATTTTTTAAACTGTAGTTCAATGAAAAATTAGTTAATATTGAACTATACAAATCATTAAACTTATATTTTAAAGAATAACTTTGATTTTTG
>JAYWEG010000080.1:0-13558 GCA_043779445.1 Bacteroidota bacterium | reverse complement strand
CTTAAATTTAAACTTCCAAATTCTGAAGTTTCATTTATTATTTGTCTTCCATTAATATCAGATACTTGTATAGCATTTATTTTTTGATTGCTTTCATTTCTAATATTCAAAATATCTTTTGTCGGAATTGGATAAATTTTTAAATCATTTGAAAACAATTCGTTTTGATTTGTAGATAATAGAAATGCAAATAAATCTTCTAATTGAGTAACTGTCTGGTTTACAATATTTAATACTGGAATGTTTATAACTGCTGAAGTATATCTAAATTCTGGAGAATTACTTCCATTTGAGGCGCTGTAATAGGCATAAGTTGTTTGAACAAGTGTTCCTACTGGGAAAAATATTGATAAATTGATATTTTGAACTGTTTTAAGTCTTGTAACAGGTCCTGAAAATGGTCCGTTTCCAGTATTGTTTAAGGAAAGAATACCGAAAGCATCTACTGTTGTAGTGATACTTCCAGTAAATGTTCCGCTATTTGTCCCACTTATAAAAGTCCCTGATGAAGTATCGGTAAAATTATAGCCATATGTTAAAGGAAATGTGCCGATTTTTGCATTATTATTAATGTAATTCAATTCTAAATTAGGTGTTTTAAATCCTGTTAATGAAATTTCGTTTGCGATATTTTTTGCAAAAATTTGACTGTTCGAATTGACATTATTTATCGTAGTTTGTATCTCATTCAAAATTGTAGAGTTTGGAAAAGTGATCAATTGTGTTACAGTAGGCATTGAGTTTGTACCAATCGATTGACCAACTTTTACAAGCTGTGAAAAATTCCATATTGCATTTGCACCGCTTGGAGTTTGATCAATTTCGGGTGTTGAAATCGTAACATCATAAACGGCTCCACTTGCACCAAAAAAGTCATTTACTGGGGACTGTGAAAATCCCAAAATTGAAAAAATCATTAATAAAAAAGTAATTTTAGTTTTCATATTTTTTTAATTTATTGATAATCAAATATACAAAAAAAGTCCAAACTTTAAATCTGGACTTTAAAATAGTCTTTTAAATGATTTATTCACCTAAAAAAGGATAACGATAATCCTCTGGCGTTACAAATGTTTCTTTGATGGTTCTAGGCGAACACCAACGTAACAAGTTCAAGGCAGAACCCGCTTTGTCATTGGTTCCAGAGGCTCTCGCACCTCCAAAAGGTTGCATTCCGACTACTGCACCTGTTGGTTTGTCATTAATGTAGAAATTTCCTGCCGCATTTTGCAACGCTACTGTTGCTTCTTCAATTGCATAGCGATCTTGACTAAAAATGGCTCCCGTCAAGGCATATTCTGATGTTTGATCTACTAATTTCAAGGTTTCTGACCACTTAGAATCTTCATATACATAAATTGTGATTACTGGACCAAAAAGTTCCGTTTCCATAGTGGTATAATTTGGATTTGTAGTAACAATAACGGTTGGTTCAATGAAGTAGCCTTTTGATTTGTCGTAGTTTCCACCTACAATAATTTCGGCATCGGTATCTTTTTTGGCTTGATCGATGTATTTTGCTAATTTATCAAACGAACCTTCGTGAATTACGGCTGTTATAAAGTTTCCAAAATCTTCTGGCGATCCCATTTTCATCGATTTGGTATCTGTTATAATTTGAGATTTCACATCGTTCCACAAACTCTTTGGAATGTAGGCTCTTGATGCTGCTGAACATTTTTGTCCTTGAAATTCAAATGCACCTCGGACAATACCAGTTACTACTTGTTTCACATTGGCACTTGGATGCGATATAATAAAATCTTTTCCTCCAGTTTCGCCTACGATTCTTGGATAGGTTTTGTAATTATGAATATTTTCACCAATTTTTTTCCAAATTTCTTTGAATATAAAAGTCGAACCCGTGTAGTGAATTCCAGCAAAATCTTCACTTGCTAAAATAGTATCAGTTATCATGACTGGGTCACCAAAAACAACATTGATCACGCCGTCTGGCAAACCTGCTTCTTTGAAAATATCAATGATTATTTTTGCAGAAAAGACTTGGCTGTCACTTGGTTTCCAAACCACAACATTGCCCATCATTGCAGCACTTGCTGGTAAATTTGCTGCAATGGCTGTAAAATTAAATGGAGTAACGGCATATATAAATCCTTCTAAAGGGCGATATTCTAATCGGTTCCAAGTATCAGAAGTTGATTTTGGTTGGTCGGCATAAATTTGAGTCATGAACTCTACATTAAAACGTAAAAAATCTATCAATTCGCAGGAGGCATCAATTTCTGCCTGAAAAATATTTTTTGATTGCGCAATCATGGTTGCAGCATTGATTCTCGCTCTGTATGGTCCAGCAATTAATTCGGCTGCTTTCAGAAAAATAGCTGCTCGTTGTTCCCAAGCCATATTTGCCCATTTTGTTTTGGACTCTAAACAATTGGCAATCGCTTTTTCGACATGAGATCTTTCGGCTAAATGATAGGTTCCCACAACATGTTTGTGGTCGTGTGGCGCAGACATATTTCGAGTGTTGCCTGTTCGAATTTCATTGTTACCAATATACAAAGGAACATCTATTGTTTCGTTCCACATTTTTGTATAGGCTTCTAGAACTTTTGCCTTTTCGGACGAATTTGGAGCATATGATTTTACGGGTTCATTTACCGCTTTTGGAACATTGAAAAATCCTTTTAACATTATAATGAGATTTAGGTTTAGACTAAGAATTAATTTATAAAATTTAATTTATTTGAATACAAAAATACAAATGATAATCAGAAATAAGATATACTTAGAGGTAAATTAACGTAAAAACTTAATTTCCGAAACTGTATCTAATTGTAAATCCAGACCGAATATTGGTTAACGGAAAAGAGGTTGAAATTACGGCTTTTGTAAACGAATGATCATAAAAGAAAATAGCAGTTAGATTTTTACTAAATGCATAATCTGCTGTAAGTTTCACTGACCACAAATCTTGTCCTCCAACCACTTGGTTGTCATCATAATCTAAATGTCGAACAATGGTTTTGTTATTTCTTTTAGAAAAATCGGCTCTAATATTAATGTCACTTTTCACAACTCCTGTTGGATTATCCGCATATTTTGAACTTATGGAAACATCTTTTATTCGATATCCAATCCCAAAAACATATTCAATTCCCTTTACTTCGGTTAATAAACTATTATCAAAACTCATGGAAAGTGCACGATCTTTTTTCATTTCGGCTAAAATTTTAAATGATCCTTTTGTTTCAAAATCCAATCGAACTAGCGGGTTGAAAGATTCTACTAAATTGATATTCGAAATAACTGTTTTACTCAAGAAATTTCCAGCAATATCTTTTCCATTAGGATTCAAATTATATTCTAGATTTGACCTAAAGGAATTTATTGTATAGGTTGATTTGTAGGCATGTTGAATCGAAAAACGTTTAAATCTATCTTTGAAAAATGTGTAGCGCATGAATCCGCCATATTTCACATTCCAGTTCGGGATTGGAATATCTCTAAAGGCTCCTAATGAAATCGATTTTGCTTCATCGCCCTTATTTTTGGTATACAACCCAGTATAGGCTGCAAGAAATGAAGGTAATAAAACGGCTTGACTATTTTTTCCAAAACCAACCGGAAACCCCGTGGCATCTCTATTCGCAGGATTAGAAAGGTCAATTCCTCGTTCTTCAGCAAGTCTATTTGCAATGATAATTCTGTTGTTTCTAAAATCTGAAAATGGCGATGAAACCAACTCATCACTGGTTTTGAATGCCGTTTTCAGCATGTTTGTAGTAATGGCAAAATTTCCAGTATTGTGTGGAGATCTTGAGTTGTATAAACCATCAGTAACATCATATTGTTCGATATAATTATCTGCAAAGGTTCTATTTCCAATTAAATCGATTTTAAAATCTGGAAATAAATCTATACTCGATGAAAAACTTAACGTTTTTGTAGTGACTTTTGTAAAATTTTGATTAAAATCTTTGTAAATGGTTAACCAACCGTTTCTGGCAGCTTCCTCTCGAACATCGTCTTGTAATCCAAATACAAAACCTAGCGATGGTCTAGACGAACCTAAAAAACCAATACTAGGCAAATATCCCGGAAGCACGGTTCCACTATTTTGTGTATAATCAATTTGAAAGTTTTTAATCGAAGTTAGTACCCCAATTACACCATTAGAGAATAAATTTCCATCGTTTGAGGCTACTTTTGCAACGGCTTGAATTTTTTCTCCAGGTTTTGGTTGTGCTTTTGGAACTTTAGGTTGCGATGGACCTGTTTTTTTGGTTAAACCGATATATCTATAAAAAGTATCAAAATTGAAAACAGTATTTAGTTTGTGAACTCCAGAGTTTTGAATTGTATTTCCAAGATTATAAGTCAATCCATCAGAAGCTTGAAAAGTTGATAGCGCTTCTGACGCTCGTTGCCAAGCGTAATTGCTTGTATACGTGTAATTTGATTTTATAAAACTAAAAAGTGGAATTTTTGCAAAAGGTAATTCATAATTTAAAACTAATTGTTGATTATGTTGATTTGGTTCTCCAACATTCCAATAATCCGTCCATATAGTATTGCTCTCAATTGGACGTTTGTTGGCATCTAAAAAATTTTGAACAAAATGATTGGATGTTGCGGTGTAATTTAATTTTAGATTTTTAGTTAAATTATATCCAAAACCATAATTATAATTAAAAGTGTAATTTCTTCTATACAATGGATCTAGCCCCAAACCTTCAACATCTACTTGTCGAAATTGTTGTCTGTTGTAATTTCTATTTATGTTACTACTAAAGGAAATATTTGTAGGTAAATAATTGAAATTGAAATCACTCAACAATTTCCAGTACGTGCTTTTTTTCATGAATTTTGTATTCTTGAAAGGTTCAACGGCTTTTGGCTGAAAAGCAAAAGTATAATCTACAGATGTTTTTGCTTGCTGATCTACTAAACTTTGAATCTCGAAATCATGATGAAGCATTTGGTTAAATGAGTAGGATAATGTTACATTTTCGGGATCATAAAAATGCGCTTTTTTGTCTCCAACACGTTCTTTTTTAACCCCAATAAAATTGATACTTGTTCGTTTGGTGTAATCAATTGCACGACTCAATAAATTCTCTTTATCGGTTTGATTTGGAGTAACATCTATTAGTTGATTGAGTTCAATGTCTAAGTTGAAAGGATCATACTTTGGGGTAATTATCTGTTCTCCAACTCCATAATTGAACGGAAGATTAATTCCCCATTTTTTTGGTAATAATTTTCCAAGATTGATATTAGTTACCAAATCATATAATCTCAAATCTTCTCTACTACGTTCGTTTGTACCTTGTTCTAATGCTCCAAAACCAATAGTACTCAATTTTCCTGTGGCAGAAACGGTGGCTAAATCGGCTAAATTTGAATCTAAAGACATTACTGCTGCCATTCCACCCTTGTTATCAATACCTGACAAACGAAGTTCGTTGAACCAAACCTCGCCTTTTATTCTTCCTGTTGTTCTGTTTTTTACTCCAACCATCAAATTTCTAACAAAGCCAAAATTTGGATTTCCTTTGATTCCAAGTCGAAGTTTGTTAGATTTATTTATGGCTGATGGATCTAATGCTTCTTCATTTCTAAAACGAATTCCGTCTGCATCTGGTGCAACAGCACCACTCAATCCAAGAATTTTAAGTTTAGTCAGCAAGGCTAAAGACAAATCCATTTTGTTTTCTTCGGGCCAAACTCGTTCAGAAGTGTTAGAACCTTCTGCGGTTACTTTTAGTGGAATTTCTATTTGATAAAAATTTTCGGTAAAATCGTTTCCAAATCTAATAAAACCAACCATTTCATCGTTTTGCAAAGGCAATGGATTAGATGCAATTGGAAGTGCTTCGGCATGAAAAAACATTTTTAGGTTTTTATATTGGCGCATGTCCACACTCACATTTTTAAAAACCCCTCTCGAATCTCCAGGTTGTAATCCTTGATCTGAAACTCGCAAAGATAATGCTCGCTCATTTTGACGAATTACCGAATTGTTATTATACAATTCCTCTCGCACAACTCCTGGAGGGGAAACATAGTTAATGGGTTGACGCTGTCCGTTTTCTTGAATGTCAACTGAAAGGATATCTAAATTTGTATTATCGTCATTTGGGTTTATATCAGTGATGTCTAAAGAATTTTGATAGCGTCTCCATTCACCACGAACTAAATCTAAAGAACCAAACCGAACCGTAATATCACTTGTGAATCCTGTCATGAACATTCTCATAAATCGAATTGATCTAAAATCTGAAATTCCTCCAATCACATGTTCTGGATTTGAAATTGGAATTTTATATTGAATCCAACGAGCCGTTGAGGTTGAACCGTTTGGAAGTTGAATATCGGTTATTGTACGAATATCATTGACGTATTTATCACCAATGGCAACTCCTGGTTTCACATCAATACTGTATTCATAATAAGCATTTATTGTGTTCATGGTGTTATCACGATTCAAATCTTCGACATCTGGTAGCGTAGAATTTCCTCTATCGTCATTCAAAATATTTACAGGAGAATTATTTTGTTGATTATTGTATCTTTTATACCTGCCTGTTACACTATTTCCTGTGGCATTTAAAAAATATTGATAGTTATCTGCTGCTGGATCGGCTTGTCCAGCAAAATTTGTGTAAATAGCCGCTTCTTCTGCATCATTCAAACCATCTAATCCAACATCTTGGGAGGCACGATTACCTTCATTTGTGTCAAACGCATAAATCAAAGATTGAGAGGAAGGAATTTTTCCCCAAATAGATGGAATGGTAATGGTTGATGAATCTGGCGAAGGCAATCCGTTTTCGTATTGCTTTTTTCCGTCTTGTAAAACATCTTCTGAAACTTCTCCAAGATTAAAAAATACTTTTCCAGGAGTTGATGTGGTTTCAACAGGTTGACCAACTCCTGTTGTGAAAGGATCTAATACCCAAAACTGAATAAATTCAACATTTCCTTGTTCGAAATTAGTGGAACTAATAGCTCGAGTAATTCCACCAAAGTTAAGATTTGGTGTTGGTAAAATATTGGTTCCAGCAGCAAGTGGATTGTTGTTATATGGGCCTCGTTCCGTAGGATAATAGGATAAATCTAGTGTGTTCACAACAGTTGTTTGTCCCTGCGCTATATCTGTTGCGGGATACAATTCTGATGAAAAAATACGGCGGGTTTTATTCAACGACATGTCCGAATCTGAAATTCCTGAAGGTCTTTGTGCATAGAACGTTGGATCAATCGTATACCAGTTTATTTTTGCCCTCTTATATCCATAGGATAAATCAACAGCATTTGCTCCAAAATCTGCATAATCGGTAACCGGAACGATACTTTCCCATTTTGGTGTGCTTGATAATGCCCATGCATTTGGTGAACGCATGTCAATTGTGGTTTGAGTTCCTTCAAAATCATCTACATAAACGGTGGATTCTCCCTCAAATTTGTCTCCTGCCGGAGTATCTGGTTTTAAGAATGCGATTTCACCACGAACCGAAATATTAGAGGCAACATCGGTATCTATATTTGGTAACTTGTTGACCATTCGAGTCAAAAATGGAATTTCGGAAGCATAGTTTCCATTGAATCCAAATATTGAATTATTCACAGATTCTTGTCCATAGTTTGTTTTTTGGGTAAAGGGTCTTTCTGTCATTTTCAAAAATGTACCGCTTAACAAAAATTTATCAGAAAATTTATGTTCCACATTTACACCCATAAAACGACGGGTTTGTTGTCCAAAAATTGAATTATTTTCTACCGAAACCTGAATTGGAGTATTTGATGCTTGCAAAGCAGGGTCAAGAATTTGAACCCGCCCTTGTTGATAATTCACAGTGTAATCTGCACCTTCCGTTAGAACTCTTCCTCCAGCTGTAACCACAACAGATCCTTTTGGCACATTCACAGCTCCAAGTGAAATTCCGTCACCACCAGTTGATTTGAATTTACCTTTTAGTTGGAATTTATTTTTTTCGGCATCTTGCAAAGCGGCTGTTACTGTACTGGTATACATACTTCTGTACACATACTTGAATTGATTTGCATTATATGTTGGAGTGCCTTGCAATGGATCAAAATAATTCTCGGTAGGACTTGTTCTCAATTTTTCGAATAGATATTTTCCGAAGGGTTCGACAGTTGTAAAAATAATTCTACCATTTTGGGTATCTACTGTCAATCCAGGAATAAAATCAAAAAAACCATCACCACCAGCTTGTGGATCGTTTGTAGAATTGAGTCTATCGACATTAAAAACTTTTAGTAAAGGGGTTTGTTCTACATTAGCAGGCAAAGGAATCGAAGGTTGTAGTCCAACTGCTGGGGCTTGCGAAATATAATTTAGAGGCGATGGATCGCTGTAAACAATATTAAACTTAAAATCTTGTGGTTGTAATTGAAATGCTCCTTGTATTTGATAAATATTTTTCATCATCAAATTCCAGATAGGTTGAGTAACGTTTGTCAAGTTGCTTTTTAACATTTTTAAAACTAAACTTTGAGTGGTTGGAACTCCTGCTGTCACATTTGTTGCAGTTACACCATCATTTGCAAACTCTCCAACTTGATATAATTTATCGCCGATAGTGTATTGGTAAGCAACTGCTAAAACTTCATCATTTGCTAAACGTTGTTGAAGTGAAATATACCCGAGTTGCGGATGAAAAGTATATTCGTTTGCCATTAGTTTCCTTGCATTTTCTAATTTTGAATAATCTCGACCTTCACTCGGATTTAGTCCTACTGGAAAACCTGTAAATCCTAAATTTATAGTTGATATTTCTCTAATATTTTGATTTAGAATACCAGTCCCAAGTGGAATTAGTGCTGGATCATATTTGTTATTGGAATTTTTTGATGGTTCATCAACATTTGTAAATCCAAAAAAGTTAGGTATCAAAAGTGAATTGTTTCCAACGACTTGAGGATCATTTAAACCCGTTAATTGTGCTTCACCCAAATCTTGAAGAGCAATAATATTTCGTGAATTATTTTCGGTAGTACTGACTCTGTTTTGTTTGTTAGTTACCCAAACCTCCATTCTAGTAATTTGAACCCGACTATCGATTACTGGATAACTTCGGAGACTGGCATCGTATTTATTTCTGAAATATTGCGACAAAAAAAAGTGTCTGTCTGCATCATAATCTAAACCAAAAATATCAAATAATTGAACCGTTCCGCCATTTTGAGAGGTAACAGTTTTAGTTTGAGATTTCTGTTCAGAAAAAACTCCAGTAACTGTTGTTTTTCCGAATTGCAATTGTGCTTTCACACCAAAAAGACTTTGAGCACCACGGATTAATGATCCACTCAAAGGCATGCTCACATTCCCAACTTCAATTTTTTGTAAAATATCATCTTCATTTGGAGCAAATTCAAGTTTTATAAGATTTTGAAATGCAAATGTGGATTGCGTATCATAATTGGCATTTACACTCAATCGAGTTCCAACTTTTCCTTGCAAACCAACACTAATTCGCTGATTGAAATCAAAAGTTGTGGCAGAACGATTTTCGGGAGAAAGTATTGGATTGTCTTGTTTTGTGTAACGAACCCCAAAATCAACTTCAACAGAACCAGTTGGTTTTACATCGATAGTATTGCTACCAAAAATGGATTCAAAAAATCCCGAATTCACATAAAATCGTGGTAATAAATCTTTTTTCTTTGCTAAACTTCCTTCTTTTTTTCCGTCGATTGCGTCGTTTTTTCCCCGAAAATATTTTCTCATGGATTCTTTGAGGACTAATTTTTCATATTCCTCTCGGGTTAAAATCAAAGGATAATTGGCATTAAAAGTTCCTACTTTGCTGGTGTAAATGTATTTATCTGAAATGGGATCATAGGTATAACTGTCAACAACTGTTGGAGGATTTCCAATTGCGATTTTTCCTTTATTGTAACCAATTGTATCTCGAGGTTGATCGACTTGAGCTAGAATTTTTATACTTGACAAAAATAGTATCAAAAAGACACTAATTAGTATCCTATTTTTGGGAGAATTCTTCAATTATTATAATGTTTTTAATGCTAATTTTATGATGTTTTCCGTTGTAGCCTCTGGATTTTCTTTTACTATTTTATCGACTAATTTTTCTGATGATTTTCGAACATAACCCAAAACCTCTAAAGCAGATAACGCTTCTTCTTTATTTGTATTGCTTTGCGTCATCGAAACTTCATCTAAATCATATAGTTTTAACACTTTGTCTTTTAAATCCAAAATAGCTCTTTGAGCCGTTTTGTTCCCGATTCCTTTTATGGTTTGGATAGTTACAACATCTGCACTTGCAATGGCTTGAATAATTTGTTTTGGTTCTAAAGACGATAGCATGGTTCGGGCAATGCTTGCTCCAATACCCGAAACAGAAAGTAACATTTTGAAAATTTCGCGTTCCGATTTTTCTACAAATCCAAACAAAGTATGAGAATCTTCTTTAATTTGAAGATATGTAAACAATTTTATATGATCTGAATTTGGTAAAAGTGAATACGTATGAAGCGAAATATTGATATGATATCCAACGCCACCACAGTCAATAATGACTTCTGTTGGGGTTTTTTCTACTAATTTTCCTTGAATGTGTGCAATCATAAAGTGAAGTAATTTTTCAAATGTAACAAAATTCTTGAAACTTTGCCAATGATTCGAATTTTGAAATTAATTTTTAGTTATTTGATGCTGTTCATTTTATTACGTTTTTCTTTTTCTTGAGCATCTACTACTGCAACGGCAACCATGTTAACCATTTCTTCTACACTTGCTCCTAACTGAAAAATATGCACAGGTTTATCCATTCCGAGCATTATGGGTCCTATAGATTCGACCTTGTAGAGTTCTTTTAATAATTTATAGGTAATATTTGCGGATTCTAAATTTGGGAAAATAAGTGTATTTACTTTTTTTCCCGCTAGTTTTGAAAAAGGGAATTTTTTCATTAGCATTTCTGGATTCAAAGCAAAATCTGTTTGAAGTTCACCATCGATAATTAATTCTGGATAATATTTGTGAAGATATGAAACGGCATTTCGTACTTTTTCTGCACTAGGATTTACTGAAGAGCCAAAATTCGAAAACGAAATCATTGCTATTACAGGTTCCATTCCAAACATTCTGACCGTTTTTGCAGTCATTAATGCAATTTTTGCTAAATCGTCTGAACAAGGGTTTGGGTTTATTGCTGTATCTGATAAAAACATAGGACCACGATTGGTCATCATCATATTGGTAGTAGCCACAAGGGTAATTCCTGGAGCTTTACCTATTAATTGTAACATGGGCTTGACTACATTCGGATAACTTCTAGAATATCCAGTAACTAAAGCGTCTGCTTCGCCTTGTTTGACCATCATGGCAGCAAAATAATTGCGTTCACGCATCCATTTTTGTGCATCGAGCAAAGAAATTCCTTGACGTTGACGTTGTTTAAAGAAAATATCGGCATAATACAACCTTCGAGCGTCTTCCTGTTTTGTTTTTGGGTCAATAATTTCTACATCGGCATCAAAACCAATTTCTTCTTTAAGTTCTAAAATCAATTCTTTGTTACCCAATAAAATTGGTATCGCAGTTCCTTCCTCTAAAGAAATTTGTGCTGCTTTCAAAACATCTAAATGATCAGCTTCGGCAAAAACAACTCTTTTTGGATTTGTTTTAGCACGATTGGTCAGCAAACGAACCATTTTATTATCAGAACCCAAACGTTCCAAAAGTTCATGCTCATATTTTTCCCAATCCGTTATCGGGTGAAGTGCCACTCCAGATTCCATGGCCGCTTTTGCAACTGCTGGTGCAACAACAGAAATTAATCTTGGGTCAAAAGGTTTTGGAATTATATAATCACGACCAAAGTTTAGTTTGGTTTCCCCGTAGGCAATATTTACTTGCTCTGGAACATTCATTTTTGCTAAACTAGCTAAGGCTTTTACGGCTGCCATTTTCATAGCTTCGTTGATTTTTGTAGCACGAACGTCTAAAGCACCACGAAAAATATAGGGAAACCCAAGAACATTGTTAACCTGATTCGGAAAATCTGATCTTCCGGTAGCCATTATAATGTCTTTTCTAGTATTAATAGCAATATTATAATCAATTTCAGGAACTGGATTTGCCATTGCAAAAACAATTGGATCATTTGCCATGCCAAGTAACATGTCTGGTGTTAATATGTTTGGAGCCGAAAGTCCAAGAAAAACATCGGCATCAATTAGAGCTTCTTGAAGTGTGAAATTTGGTTTTGAGAGCGCATATTTTTTTTGAAGATCCGACAAATCGGTTCTGTCCGAAGACAAAACACCATCCTTATCAAACATAATGATGTTTTTAGGATTTATTCCCAAAAGTACATATAAATTTGCACAAGCAATTGCAGCGGATCCCGCACCAGAAACTACTAATTTAACATTTTGAATCTTTTTGTTAGCGAGTTCCAGGGCGTTGAGTAAAGCAGCAGACGAAATAATAGCGGTTCCGTGTTGATCGTCGTGCATCACCGGAATATTGAGTTCCTCAACTAAGCGACGTTCAATTTCAAAAGATTCTGGTGCCTTGATGTCTTCTAGATTTATTCCTCCAAAAGTTGGAGCAATTGCTTTGACAGTTTCGACAAATTTATCAATATCTGTGGCATCAACTTCAATATCAAAAACATCGATATCTGCAAAAATTTTGAACAAAAGAGCCTTTCCTTCCATCACAGGTTTTGAAGCTTCGGGGCCAATATTACCCAGTCCTAAAACGGCAGTACCATTTGTAATTACGGCAACTAAATTACCTTTTGCAGTATATTTATATACATTATTTACATCTTTGGCAATTTCCAAACAAGGTTCTGCAACTCCAGGCGAATAGGCAAGTGATAAATCTCTTTGTGTGGCGTATTTTTTTGTAGGAACAACTTCGATCTTGCCTGGTTTTGGCTTGGCATGATATAATAAAGCTTCGCGTCTTTTGCTGTCTTTGTTCATTTTGATAGGATTTTAGTCCAACTTGCAAAGTTAGAAAAGTGAAGTCAAAAAGGAAACTTTTGCACGTTTTTCTTTGTAGAATTGTGATAAATTACAAAAAATCACTAAATTTTCATTATTCCATCTAACAAAAGTTGAAAAGAATCTGCAGAAACACAATATTCACCCCGAAATGGATTATCCATGGCTGCGATTAAAAAAATTAAAGAAGCCAAAAGCAATCCCATGAGTGAATTTACTAAAATGTTGCGTTTTTTGTTGTTGATTACTAAAAATATTTTCTTAAAAGAAAATATGAGTTTGTAATTTGTCCTAGAGAGAGACCTATCAAAATTTTATAATAAAAAAAATCCGTATTTCTAGACTGAACCCAAAAGTTTGGACAAATTTATAATTAATTTTGATAATAATGAGTTCGATATTGTATCGGGCTAATTTTGTTTAAACTAGACTTACTTCTGTCGTTATTGTAATAGTTTATTTATTCTTTGATTTCTATTTTTAATTGTTATGATATTTTTCGGTAGTTTTGTGATTGAAATGACTCAATAATTCTTGTATATTTAAATTGGTGTCGTTTTAGAGTAAATGTGTTGCATAA
>JAYWEG010000079.1:0-5396 GCA_043779445.1 Bacteroidota bacterium | reverse complement strand
ATTTTTCTTAAAATTTATCCATGAATTGAGTTCAATATCATCTTTATAAGTTAATAAAACAGGTTCCGTGTTAAAACCAGTTTGATGCAAATAATCTTTAAAAACTTCTACTCGATATTGCAATGTATCTTCGTGTTTTTTAATGATATTTTCTTGATAATCAGCGATTGATGTTCCAGCAATTATTCCAGTAAAATTGTGATTCTTAGCCTGAATTTCATAAATGTAAAAAACTGGATTATTTTCTTGCAAAAAAACATCGTCATTTTTGAATTCTGTATATTTCTTAGCAACCAATTTAAACCTTTTTTCTATTCCAACTTTTTGATGATTGGAATAAATCGGATTTAGAATATGCAAAAACGAAAACGGATTAAAATCCAATTGCGATGCTAATTCTGCACTCGAATATTCGTCATACGAGCGAGAAGTAACCAAACTCACTTTATCTGATGTGGGTCGAACTGCTTTGAAAGGAATTATTTTTGCCATACTTTTTTTTAGTTTCAATTTTTGGTCTCAGTTTTCAGTACTCACTGCGACTGAAAACTGAAACTAAATGAATTGTTTCGCAATTTTCTCTGCTTTTTTACTTTCGGAATAGTCATAAAAACCTTCTCCAGATTTTTGGCCTAATTTTCCTGCTCGAACCATATTGATTAACAACGGACATGGCGCATATTTTGGGTTTTTGAAACCGTCGTACATTACATTTAATATGGCTAAACAAACATCAAGCCCAATAAAATCAGCCAATTGCAATGGTCCCATAGGTTGTCCCATTCCGAGTTTCATGACTGTGTCTATTTCGTAAACGCCAGCCACTTTGTGGTACAATGTTTCTATGGCTTCGTTAATCATTGGCATCAAAATTCTGTTGGCTACAAATCCTGGATAATCATTGACTTCGACTGGATTTTTTCCTAATTTTTCTGATAATTCCATAATGATTTTTGTAACTTCATCAGACGTGTTGTAACCACGAATAATTTCTACTAATTTCATAATTGGCACTGGATTCATAAAATGCATTCCGATAACACGTTCAGGATGAGAAACAACCGAGCCAATTTGAGTAATCGAAATCGATGAAGTGTTTGTTGCTAAAATAGTATTATGTGAACAAGCATCATTCAATTGTTTGAAAATGTTGAGTTTCAACTCCACATTTTCGGTTGCGGCTTCGACAACTAAATCCACGCCTACAACACCGTCTTTTATGTCCGTATAAGTAATAATATTGGTAATAGTTTTAGATTTATCGGCTTCTGTGATGGTTCCTTTTGCAATCATTCGATCCAAATTCGAAGCTATTGTCGCCATTCCTTTATCGAGAGATTTCTCGGAAACATCGATTAATTTTACGGTAAAACCTGATTGTGCAAATGTGTGAGCAATTCCGTTGCCCATCGTTCCTGCTCCTATTACGGCTATTGTTTTCATTTTATATATTTTGATTTTGAATTTCTATATTTTTAGTTATTTCTGACAATAATTGTGCTTCGGTTGGCAAATATAATTGATATTGATTTGCAAAAATAGTATTGTCGTTTTCGGGTAAAGTAAATTTTACAACAGCATCGTTTTTATCAGCGCAAAGCAAAATACCAATTGTTGGTTTTTCGAAATTTTGTTTTTCAATTCGGTCGTAATAGTTCACATACATTTGAAGTTGACCAATGTCTTGATGGGTCAATTTGTGTGTTTTTATTTCAAATAATACAAAACATTTCAATAATCGATTGTAAAAAACCAAATCTACATAAAATTCATCTCCATCAATATGGATTCTTTTTTGTCTTGCAACAAATGAAAATCCGTTACCTAATTCTAATAAAAAATCTTGCAGATTAGTTATTATTGCTTGTTCAAAATTTTTTTCATAGTAGGCACTTTCTCTTTTTAATCCAAGAAATTCTAAAACCATTGGGTCTTTTATAATCTCACTTGGATTATTTGGAATTTCCTCGTTTCTTGCAACTGCCAAAACACTTTCTTTATCGTTACTTTTCAACAATCGTTCATAAAGCGAAGTGTTTATTTGGCGTTCCATTTGTCTAACCGACCAATTATTTTTTGCGGTTTCTGCTAAATAATATTCTCTTTTATCTTCATTATCAATGCGAATTATCAGTCTATAATGTGTCCAACTCAATTGCGAACGCAGTGAGTTCGCAATTGGAAAAGTTCTATAAAATTGACGCATCAATTCTAATTGTCTATAAGAGAAGGCATTTCCAAATTCAGGAAGCAATTGTTCTGAAAGATATTTTATGAGATAATTTCCATAATCGGCTCGATCTTTTCCTTGTTGTTCTTCATTAAAAATTCGTTCGCCAATGTGCCAATACATAACAGTTCTGAAATGATCAACCGACCGAATTGCGTTTGCAGTAGCGTCATTAATAAGAGATTTTACGTCAAGAAGAAGATTTTTTGATAACATATTTATCTTACATTAATCTTTAATTTTAATTAGTTTACCAGAATTTATACTTATATGCAAATAACTTCCTATGCCTTTCAAATCTTTCGTACCAAATCTAATTGTATCTTTTTTTAAATCATTCTTAAAAAAGTCTATCATTAAATTTGAATTTTCGTCATACATAGTTACAACATTTCCTTTGTAATTAATTTTCCCTTTAATTGTATTAATAAACCTAGGTGATTTTTTAATGTAAACGGTATCATTAAATGTAATAAAGTAATGAGGTAAATTACGATTATCATATTCTAGTTTATACCTTCCATCCAATTTAAAAGAATCGTCTTGGAATAAAAAAGTAAAAAGTAATAAGAAATAAATATATAGTTTCATTTATTGGCGTTTCATCGATTCAATTATTTGATAAGCAACACGCAAAGCATTTGTGCCATCTTCTAATGTTACAACTGGCGAAGTATTGTTATTTATGGCATTAGCAAAACTTTCTAACTCATCAAGAATGGCATTGTTTTGTTCCACATCTGGATTAGAAAAATAAATTTGCTTTTTGATACCTTCTGCATTTTGAAGGATCATATCAAAATCGCCAGGAACTTCTGGAGCGTCTTTCATTTTTACCACTTCGCATTTTTTCTCTAGAAAATCAACTGATATGTAAGCATCTTTTTGGAAAAATCTTGATTTACGCATATTTTTCAAAGAAATTCTGCTTGAAGTTAAATTGGCAACACAACCATTTTCGAATTCAATTCGAGCATTAGCAATATCTGGCGTGTCCGAAATTACGGAAACTCCACTGGCATGAACTGCTTTGACTTTGGATTTTACAACACTCAAAATGGCATCAATATCATGAATCATTAAATCTAAAACTACAGGAACATCGGTGCCACGTGGATTGAATTCTGCCAATCGATGGGTTTCGATAAACATTGGATTTTCGATCATATTTTTGGTCGCAATAAACGCTGGATTGAACCTTTCAACGTGACCAACCGAGCCTTGAACCTTGAATTCATTTGCCAAAGCGATAATTTCCTCGGCTTCTTCGACGGTATTCGAAATTGGTTTTTCAATAAAAACGTGTTTACCAGATTTAATAGCAACTTTCGCGCATTTAAAGTGAGAAAGGGTAGGAGTAACAATATCAATAACATCGACTGCATGAATTAACCTGGCGATGGTGTCGAATTGTTTATAACCGAATTCTTTGGCGATTTTTGCTCCATTTTCGTGATTTTCGTCATAAAAACCGACTAATTCATATTTTTGAGATTGTTTCAACAACCTTAAATGTATTTTTCCGAGATGCCCAGCACCCAAAACGCCTACTTTTAGCATAGAAATAATTTTTATCAAAAATAGCACAAAAATTGAGAATTAGCAATAAAACAAAACCTAAAATAAAGGAGTGATTTAGGATCTTGATTTTTAATTTTGCATTTTTAATTATAAAACCTATTTTTACCAAAAACAAACCATCCAAATTGAAAGACACTTCCAAACATCAAGGACTTAGAAATCAGTTAGTAAAACTTTTACTAGAAAAAGGGATTACCGATTTGAAAGTGTTAGATGCGATAAAAAAAATTCCCCGACATTTGTTTCTAAATTCGAGTTTCGAGGATTATGCCTATCAAGATAAGGCTTTCCCGATTGGTGCTGGGCAAACTATTTCGCAGCCCTACACGGTGGCTTTTCAAAGTCAATTGTTAGAAATCCAGAAAGACCACAAAATTCTCGAAATTGGTACAGGTTCGGGCTATCAAACTGCGGTTTTGTGTTTATTGGGAGCTAGGGTTTACAGCGTAGAACGCCAAAGCGAATTATTCAAACAAACTCAAATTTTGTTGCCAAAAGTAGGCATTCGTCCAAGGCATTTGTCGTTTGGCGATGGTTACAAAGGTTTAGAAAATCACGCTCCGTTTGATAGTATTATTGTTACGGCTGGCGCGCCAACAATTCCAAATGCATTGATGGCGCAACTAAAAATAGGAGGAAGGCTAGTCATTCCGGTTGGTGACAAAAACCAAATTATGACTTTGTTAATTCGAAAGAATGAAACACAATTCGAAAAACACGAATTTGGTGATTTTAAATTTGTACCTTTATTGGAGAATAAAAATTAAAAATGAAGAAAATAATAATTTTGATATTGCTATTTCCATTGACTGTTTTCTCACAAGGTTATATGAGTTATTTTACCGGAAATACAACTAATGTTTCAACAATTACTATTGCTGGAACCTGCCTTATGGGCGGAGCAACGGATTGGGTTAACGCAATGAAATGGATGTTGCAACGCGCCAATGGTGGGGATGTTGTAGTCTTGAGATGTTCTGGATCAAATGGATATAATAATTATTTGTATTCAACCTTGGGTATTGCAGTAAATTCTGTTGAAACACTTGTTATTTCATCGATTGCTGGTGCTACAAACCACTATGTTTTAGATAAAGTTGCTAATGCCGAGATGATTTGGTTTGCTGGTGGCGACCAATCGTTATATATTAATTACTTTAAAAACAATGCGTTGGAAGATTTAATAAATAATCATATAAATGTTAAACACGCACCGATTGGAGGCACAAGTGCAGGAATGGCAATTTTATGTGGCAAATATTTCTCTGCACAAAATGGTTCAGTAACATCCACGCAAGCGCTATCAAACCCATACAATACATGGGTTACAATTGGTATGAATGACTTTTTGAATATACCATACTTGCAAAATGCCACGAATGATACACATTTTAATAACCCAGATCGCAAAGGCAGATTGATGTCGTTTATGGCTAAAAATGCAACCGAACAAAACATCAGAACTTACGGAATTGCTTCAAATGAATATGTAGCAATTTGTATAGATGATGTTGGCAAAGCAATTGTTTTTGGGGATTATCCAAATTATCAAGAGTTTGCATATTTTGCTCAAGCCAATTGTCAA
>JAYWEG010000078.1:0-5403 GCA_043779445.1 Bacteroidota bacterium | reverse complement strand
GATCAGATTTTTTTAAAGTCTCAATTATTCCATTAACAACTCTCAAGGAATGATCAATTTGCCAGCCAACAGTACTTTTTGAAACCGCTACATTCGTAGATTCAAAAAATTCGATTTTGGATTCAAGATCAGTTAAAATTTGATTTAACCTTGTCATTTATTTCTTTGCTTTTCCGTTGTTGTATTTCACTTTTTCGACTACTTGAACTTTTGGTGCTGGCTTTTTATCTCGCGATTTTGCGTTTGACGCAGGTTTTTTCTTGAATTCAACTTTTGGTGCTGGCTTGAACTCTGCTCGTGCTTTGAAGCCCTCTTTTACAGGAATTTCGGATTTATGTTTAGCTAAAACGTCGTTTGGATTTTTTGGATTTTCTTTTGTTCCACGCAAATGAATAACCAATCCGTTCAAGAAATTACGCAATACTTGATCTCCACATTCCATGTAGTTTTCGTGTTTTTCGTCACGAAAAAAGGCTCCAAGTTCTGATTTTGTGATTCTAAAATCTACTAATTCTAGAATTTCTACTATTTGATCATCACGTAACATCAATGCTACGCGGAGTTTTTTGAAAATATCGTTATTTGTCATTCTTATTATTTTTAATGTTATTGAAAATTGTTTAATGTTGTTTAAATTGGATTTAAAGTTGTTTAAAATTGATTGTAATAACTACTTTAAACCTAATTAAACCTTAAACTTTTAAACTTTTCCTAAAAAAGCCAAAGATACGCATTTTTGAAACCTTCTCGCCATAATTTTTCGTTGTGTTTTCCATTTTTGATGATTACTTTTTTGTTGAGTTGTAAACAATAGCATCGGTTTCGATCCAGCAATGTCTCCATTTTGTTTAAATCTACTACCATATCGTCACTTTCGGAATCACCACACAAGAAATATATTTTAGATTTCAATTTTTTTGAATTCTTCATGACATCATAAATTTCGGGATTAATCCAAAACGAAGGCGAAAAAACTCCTGCTTTACCAAAGATTTCGGGATATTTCAAAATGGCATAAAACGAGGTTAATCCGCCAAGAGAACTTCCAAAAATGCACGTGTTTTTGGAATCTGGCTTCGTTTTATAGTTCTTGTCAATGTATGGTTTTAGGACTTTTACAATAAATTCTAAATAGTTATTTGAATTTCCGCCACCATATTTTTCGTTTTTAAAAGGAGTCAATTCCTCCAAACGCTTGTCACCACCATGTTCAATTCCCACTACAATTACTTTGGCTTTTAAAGAATCTAAAGTTTCGTCGATGTTCCATTCGCCAGCAAAAGATGTTTTTGAATCGAACAAATTTTGAGCATCGTGCATATAAATTACTGGGTATTTTTTGTTTTTGTCGGAATAATTCAAGGGCAAATAAATCCAAATTTTTTTAGTTGTTTGTAATTGTGTTGCATTAATTTCGAAGGTTGCGACTCGATTTTGACTTATATCTTTTTGACAATATAAATCTTTGTAAACGATACAAACAAATAAAATTAGAATATTTTTTAGCATAAATGTATTTTTGTAAATCAAAATAAATATAATATGTTTGCAAAAATAACAATTGCATGAATACCCGAGCGCAAAGAATCAGTTTACTTTCAGAAATGATTGAATTTGCTATTGTTGATGGCGAATTGCATGATAATGAATATGATTTTTTGTATTTATTGTCTCAAGAACTTGAAATTGAAAAACCTGCTTTTTTAGATTTATTTCGAAAACGAGATAAGATTATCCCAATAAAACAAGAATTTGGGAGAATTGTACACTTTTATCAATTATCACTTTTGATGTATTGCGACAGAACTGTTCATAGACACGAGGATATTTCAATTCACAAAATTGGACTCAAACTTGGTCTAAATCCGATTGCAATGAATCGTATTTTAGACTTAATGAAATGTGCTCCAAACCACATTATTGCCCCAGAAAAAGTAATTTGCATTTTCGAAGAGCAGTTGAACTAGCCAAAAAGAATTCAAATAAAAGAAATTTATTAAATTATAATTCTAAAACTTTTCATGCAACGCTTTAATTTCATTACAAAACTTCGCCACTTGCATAAAATCTAAATCTTTTGCGCCTTTTTCCATTGCTTTTCGTTTTTCTCGGATGCGTTTTTCAATATCGGGTTTGGATAAATATTCGGTTTCTGTTTCGGCAACTATAGAAGTTTCGTCGCCAAAAAGTTCGTAATCTACTAATTTATTTTTAGTAAAAGCACTTTCAATTTTTTTGTTCAATGCCATCGGAACTAAATAATTTTCGGCATTAAAATTGATTTATCTAATTATTTTACATTTATAATCTTTTTCAAAACAAATTTATTCTTGGAATGACTATTTTATCAAAATTTAATTAAAAAATAATTGTAAGCAAAATTTTAAAATTTAATATCCCATTTTGGATAAATAAAACACAGATTCAAAGATTTTGAGAATCTATGAAACTGTGTTTGTTTTTTTTAAAGTTAAAATAAATCAATTTAATTTATATGCTATTATATTATTTTCGGCCCAATAGTTACCTCCAAAATTAGCTAAAGTACGAGTAGAATTATTTGTGACAACCCTGCCAGCAACATAGTAGTATGTTTTATTTGTTGCCGTTGTATTATTAATTATAACTACTCCAGTAATTAGTGAGTATAATGTGCTAGGTATTTGATTTCCGCTAACTAAATTAGACCCAATTATATCTGGAGTTGGTAATGGATTGATTCCAGAAGAATCCGAAAATGAACTTCGAACCCAAAATGCTTCGTTTGAATTTACATATACGCCCGGAACAGTTGATAGTAGCATAGTTACATTAACAGAATAACGACCTGGAGGTAATGTAATTGAGGCACCTGTCTGCAAGTAATTTGCAGTTTGAGTATAGGGTATATTAACTCCGGCTACTGCCGATAAATCTGCTTGAATATTTTCTATCCCAACTGATTGCCATGTTGCAACTCCTGTAGCATTTGATGTTAATACTTTTTTATTTCCTTCTGTTCCGTCAACAATTCGAAGTGCTCCACTTGAAGTACTATTTATGTGAAGAAGATTACTAGGATTTGTACCAATTGTAGTACCAATGCCTACGTTTCCGCCAGCAAATATAGCAGCATTTGCTAAATTATTTCCATTCGCAAATAATGCTTGATTTGTATTGGGAAAAACGGGAGCCGTAGTTCCTAAATGAGCATATACACCTGTTGCAAAGTAACTATTAGCTACGTCACCAATTCCCATTACTCCATTTCCATATCCCCAGTTTGGCATAGCTCGCCCATAACCTTTTATAGCAATATTATCATAATCTGTTCCAGTAGAAATTTGTCGAGCCTCACTATAAATTACACTTTTGTTGCTATCAGTATTTTGAAATACGTGTAATTTTTCTGTTGGATTAATGATTCCAATTCCAACTTTGCTATTTGTTATACTCATTGCTCTAACCGAACCAAACTTATTTGCGATACCAGTACCATTAGTAAAAAAATCCATTCTACCAGTAAAACTTCCGCTGTCTGCACTTTCTATAAATGTAGGTCTCCATTCATTAATTAATTCTTTATCACTAATCATAGAAAACCGTGTTGGACCAAAAAATCCCCGAGAACTTAATCTTAATTCTGTTGTCCCTGCACTAGTAATTTCTAGTGTAGTTGATGGATTTGCAGTTCCTACACCTATATTTCCAGTAGTATTTTTAACCCGCATTCTCTCAATATTGTTTGTTCCAAGTGTAAGATCATTAATATCTGTTGTGCCCAAAAAATTTTCTGTCGCACCTATTACAGAAGTTCCATACACTAATGGAGTTGGTGGAGTAGAAATAGAATTATTTCCGTTTTTAATCCAATTAGTATCTCCTTGAATTGGAATCCATTTTGAGGAAGAATTATTCCAATAATAAAATCCTTTTAATACATTGTTTGGTACTACTCCGGCAGGGGCTATATTATAAATTAATGTAGAGGTTGACAGAGCACCACCTAAAGGATTTATTACTGTTGTATTATCTAAATCAGAGGTTAATTGAACTCTTGGAATCAAAACTCCAGTATTGATAGATTCTATGTCTAATGCTCCTTTAGGAAAAGTAGTATTTATACCAATTTGTCCTTGAGATCTAAAAAATAGACATAAAAAAATAATAGTGATACAATTTTTCATTTAATTGAGTTTTAGTTAATTTTAAAATTATATAAATATCGATTGAAATTAATTACCAAAAAATAGCAGATATCTATCATTTTATGGAATTACTTTAAATTCAACTCTTCGGTTTTTCATTTTTTGAGATTCGGTATCATTTGCAACAATATTCTCTGTCTCACCACTCCCAAACGTTGTCATTCTAGATTTAGAAATATCGAAATTTTTACTCAAATAATTTTTAACACTTTCGGCTCGTTGTTCGGATAGTTTTTGGTTGGCTTTTTCGTCGCCATCGCTATCGGTGTGACCGGTAATGCTAATTTTTACTTTTGGATTTTCGGATAACGCCTTGCCTAAATCATTTAGAATATTAGCACTAAAACTTTTTATTGATGCTTTGTTGGTGTCAAATAAAATTTCATTGGTTGAAAAATTTCCAGTTTCAATTAATTGATGTCGTTTATCAGAACCAGCTTCGGCTAGTATTAGATTTGAAATATAGAACTTGTCCGTTCTGTTTTTATAAGTTCCAATAAAAAAGATGATTTGGTTGTAATTGGCTTCGCCAAAAGCCGTTGGTAAATCCCAGAATTTTTTGCCATCGACATACAATCTGAAACGGTTTTTTTGTCGCCAAACTTGCACTCGAACCGAGTTGTTATTTTTATTGAAATCAGGCAAAACAACTTTATTTTTCAAAATTTCTTTCTTTTCAAAAATTACTGAAACACCACTACTTCCAGCTGTTCCTGCCAATGTACTTGCAGGATGTATATTAAAAATTAATGCTTCTTGACGTTTGAAAACGGTGTTCCAAACATAATCGGCTTTAGATGATTTTTCTGTAAAAACGACATTTAAAGGCGTAGAATAAAAATTAAAATTATCGGTTGTGGCAACATCAAATTCAAATGTGAAATTTTCGGGTAATTTTGAAATATTTATCGGAGTAAAACTTCCTTTATCGGATATTTGAAGCCATTTTTTATCGTTTCCTTCAAAATTTATGATCTCTCCGCTGCTGTTGGTGAACCAATTTATTGGAAAATCGCCAATTGCATCATGAGTAAATTTTTCTTCGAAAAGTATTTTTGTTCCAGAAACAAAATCAGAATTGGATTGCGAAACTCTGTTTTTTGAATTGGATTCATTATTGGTTGACGAACTATTTTTTGAGATAGATTTTTTGTTATTCAAAACCTCATCTATGCCATCATTGGTGGTTTTAGTTGCTTTTTGTTCTACTTTTCTT
>JAYWEG010000077.1:0-2157 GCA_043779445.1 Bacteroidota bacterium | reverse complement strand
AAAATCAATTAAAAAATCCTTCAGTCATTCACTTCTGAAAAAAAATAATTTATATTTGTTGAAAATTTAATTTTAAAATGCAAGATTTACAAAATATCATTGAAAAAGCATGGGGAAACCGTGATTTATTGAAAGAAGAATCAACAACATCCGCAATTAGAGAAGTTATAGATTTGCTCGACGAAGGAACTTTGCGTGTTGCAGAACCAATATCAGGGGGTTGGAAAGTAAATGAATGGGTTAAAAAAGCAGTTGTTATGTATTTTCCAATTCAAAAAATGGAAACTTTTGAAGTTGGTATTTTTGAATATCACGACAAAATTCCTTTGAAAAAAAACTATGCCGAAAGAGGAATTCGGATTGTTCCAAATGCGGTTGCAAGACATGGAGCTTACATTTCTAAAGGTGTGATTTTAATGCCAAGTTATGTAAACATTGGTGCCTATGTCGATGAAGGAACTATGGTCGATACCTGGGCAACCGTTGGAAGTTGCGCGCAAATAGGTAAAAATGTTCATTTGAGCGGCGGCGTGGGAATTGGTGGAGTTTTAGAACCTTTGCAAGCATCACCGGTGATTGTTGAAGATGGTGCGTTTATTGGTTCTAGATGTATTGTTGTCGAAGGTGTTCATATCGGCAAAGAAGCTGTTTTAGGTGCAAATGTATGTTTGACAGGGTCTACTAAAATTATTGATGTTACTGGCGAAAAGCCAATTGAGATGAAAGGTTTTGTTCCAGCGCGTTCGGTGGTAATTCCTGGAAGTTACACTAAAACATTTCCTGCAGGAGATTTTCAAGTTCCCTGTGCTTTAATTATTGGTACTCGAAAACCATCAACCGATTTAAAAACAAGTCTAAATGAGGCTCTAAGAGAATATGATGTGGCTGTTTAAAATTTAAGTTTAAGACTTAATTTAAAAAAAAAATAATTTGAAAATACTTGTAATTCAAAAAAAGCGTATTGGTGATGTTTTAATATCAACCATTTTACTGGAGGCTTTACGAGAAAAATTTCCCAAGGCGGAATTACATTATTTGATTTATCCTAATAGTTTAGCCGTTGTCGAAAATAGCCCTTTTATTGATAAATTAATAATTTTAGACAACAAAACAAAAAAATCAATTCTAAAAATGATTGGTTTTTTATTTCGATTAAGAAAAGAAAAATACAATATTGTGGTTGATGCTTATGGGAAACCAAATAGTGTTTTGATGGGTTGGTTTTCTGGAGCAAAAAAAACAATTACCTTTGATAAAAAGTACTCTAGAATTTTATATTCTGATGTAGTTGAAAGACGAAACAATGCGTTAACAAATGCAACAATGGGAATTGAACATCGAATGCAATTACTAGAAATTTTAGAAATTGAATTTCAAGAATATAAACCGAAGATTTTCTTGCGAGAGGAAGAAATTAATTCTGCAAAACTAACATTAAGTAAAAGTGGCATTGATTTGAATATTCCAGTTCTGATGATTAGCGCTATTGGAAGTAATGCTCTAAAAACGTATCCTTTACCGTATATGGCAGAAATTTTAGATAAAATTGTACAAAATCAGCCTGTTCAACTATTATTTAATTATATACCGTATCAAAAAGATCAAGCATTAGAGCTAATTAAACTTTGCAAGCCCGAAACTCAAAAACAAATTTTTTTTGAAATTTATGAAAATGATTTAAGAAAATTTATTGCTTTAACCAGCCAGTGCAAAGCCTTAATTGGCAACGAAGGAGGATCAACTCACATGGCAAAAGCCCTTGGGATTCCAAACTTTATCATTTTCGCTATTGGAGTTGAAAAAATTGGTTGGAGTACCTACGAAAATGAAACCACAAATGTTGCAGTTCATATTAATGATTATGTTGATGTCAACACCTTTGATTTTAATGAATTAACAGCAAAATTTACTCCACAAATGATAGAAAATAAATTAATATCCTTTCTCAATTTTAATGTGAAAAAATAAATGAAAATAGGATTTGAAGCCAAACGAATATTTCATAACAAAACTGGACTTGGGAATTATAGTCGTGATTTGATTAGAATTCTTGCTAAATATTATCCAGATAATGACTATTTTTTGTATAATCCAAAAAGAAATGGAAGTCAAATTTTTGAAACAACCAAAATCAATATATTTGAAAAAAATCCAAGT
>JAYWEG010000076.1:0-2174 GCA_043779445.1 Bacteroidota bacterium | reverse complement strand
TTGAAAGTACTTTTAGAGAAGCTCATGACAAAGGATATAATCCAATATTAATTTCAGATGCTACATCTGCATTTAATAAAATGCAGCAAGATTATGTTATAAAAAATATTGTTCATCATTTTGGACAATGCATCAGTACAGACGAATTTATCAACTTAAATATATAAACAATGAAAATGAAAACCACAATTTTAGCATTAATTCTTTTAACATCTTGTCAAATTTTTTCTCAAAAAAACAATTCAAAAAACAAAAAAATGGACACAATAGACACAAGTTCAAAACCTGTAAAAGCATTTTTCAATGCTTTTGGCAAAGGAGATTATCAAGGAATTTTAGATACTTTTCACAAAGATGTTGTTATAACTGCTGTTAGAGAGTCAAATCAATCTGGATCTGAAATATACGGAACATACAATGGAATTGATGGTGTAAAAAAGTTTTTATCAAATCTTGGTTCTACTTTTGACACCCAAGAATTTTCTGTACAAAATATTGTTGGTAATGACAAAGTGGCATTTGCTAATGGTAAATTCGTGCATAAAATAAAGCAAACAGAAAAATTATTTGCTAGTGATTGGGCTCTATATGCCGTTATTAAAGATGGAAAAATAATCGAGTATCACTTTTATGAAGATTCGGATAAGTTTACCAAATCTAATACTAAATAAATTTTCACTTTAATATTTTTTAAGCCGCAATTCAAAATTGATTTGCGGTTTTTTCTTTGATCTTGGTAAATGTTTATCTATTATATAATATAAATTTTCTATTTACTCAAATACATTTTCCTTCTGGAATACAACTCATAAAACTGATCATCTTTCAAATCATCAATAAACAAAATACTTTCGCCTGTTGATTTCATTTCTGGACCTAATGCTTTATTCACATTTTGGAATTTACTAAACGAGAAAACAGGTTGCTTGATTGCATAACCTTTCAATTGCGGATTAAAAGTAAAATCGGTTACTTTATTTTCACCAAGCATTACTTTTGTAGCATAATTTACATAAGGTTCGCCATACGCTTTTGCAATAAACGGAACTGTTCTTGAAGCTCTTGGATTGGCTTCAATAATATAAACCGTATCGTCTTTTATCGCAAATTGAATATTAATTAATCCAACTGTTCTCAAAGCCAAAGCAATTTTTTTGGTATGGTCTTTTATTTGTTGCATGACAAATTCACCTAAATTGAACGGTGGCAAAGTTGCATTTGAATCACCAGAATGGATTCCGCAAGGTTCGATGTGTTCCATGATACCAATGATATATACATTTTCGCCATCGCAAATAGCATCGGCTTCGGCTTCAATTGCTCCATCTAAATAATGATCGAGAAGCAATTTATTTCCTGGAATATTTTTCAATAAATCAATAACGTGTTCTTCGAGTTCTTGTTTATTAATCACGATTTTCATGCCTTGTCCACCCAAAACATACGATGGACGAACCAATAACGGAAAATCCAAAACATCTGCCAAAGCACTTGCTTGGTCGGCATTTTCTGCAATTCCGAATTGTGGAAACGGAATCTTCAATTCGGTTAATAATTCTGAAAAACGACCACGATCTTCTGCTAAATCAAGAGCATCAAACGAAGTTCCTAGAATTTTTATTCCGTATTTAGATAATTTTTCTGCTAATTTCAAAGCAGTTTGTCCGCCCAATTGTACAATGACACCTTCTGGTTTTTCGTGTCGAATAATATCATAAATATGTTCCCAAAAAACTGGCTCGAAATATAATTTATCGGCTGTATCAAAATCGGTTGAAACGGTTTCTGGATTACAGTTAATCATTATCGTTTCGTAACCACATTCTTTGGCAGCCAAAACACCGTGCACGCAAGAATAGTCAAATTCTATTCCTTGTCCGATTCGATTTGGTCCTGAACCTAGAACGACCACTTTCTTTTTATGAGACACAATACTTTCGTTATGAACGTATTTTTCTCCGTTTGGTTTCTCGATTTCGGCTTCAAAAGTGGAGTAATAATAAGGCGTTAATGCTTTGAATTCTGCCGCACAAGTATCGACCAATTTATAAACCCGATTGATATTCATATCTTCACGAAGTTTATAAACCTGACTTTCCAAACAACCCAACATATGAGCAATTTGACGATCGCCATAACCTTTTTGCTTTGCTTCAAGAACTAAATCTTTCGGC